>NZ_QTVB01000102.1:0-2445 GCF_003435965.1 Roseburia sp. AF42-8 | reverse complement strand
AATTGAAAAAAGACATAATTATGGTATAATTAGACCATGAATAGGAGGTGTACATTATGCCACAAATAATTCCAATTAAAGATTTGAAGAATACATCAGAGATATCTGATATGTGTCATAAAGCAGAGGAACCAATTTATATTACGAAAAATGGATATGGAGATATGGTAATTATGAGCATGGAGACTTATGAGTCAACCATGAGACAGATTGCTATGTACAGAGATATTGAAATATCTGAAAAGCAAATAGAGGAAGGACAGGTAAAGGATGCCAGAACTGCGCTTAGAGAAATGAGGGCGAAGTATGGCATATAAAATAAATGTTACTGAACATGCGAATGAACTGCTTGATAATCTTGTGTATCATTTAATTTATTGCTTAAGGAATGAACAGGCAGCAAAGCATCTGTTGGATAGTATAGATACTATCTGTGACAGGCTAGAGGTTAATCCATTTCAGTTCGCAGAGTGCAGAGATGCATATCTTGCTAAAAGAGGATATCGTGAGGCAGTTGTGTCACAGATGAATTATATTATCGTTTTTGATGTGAGAGCGGATGTTGTAAATGTAGTTGGTATTTTTCATCAGTTAGAGAATTATCAAAGTAAATTATAAAAAATGTGTTGTATTCATCCTACAAATTAAATTTAGTATAATAGAAATACTGCAAAGTAAAATTTAGTAATGGAAGATATTGCAACTAATAAAAATGACAGGTCTGTTAGTTCCGTATAAATAAAATTCAAAGTCCCTATTTACATTTGTGTGTCTGATGTATCAACAGTATAATTATACATTTCACGAATTGCGTATGCAATTAGAAAATCAAGTATTCCAAATTCAAATACAATACCATAAGGCTTTCCAGATAATCTGGGAAGCCTTTTTATATTCATAGGGTGCATTTAAGGGTATGAATTTTGTTTATGCAAGGAGGTTCATGCCATGGCACTCACCAATGAAGAGCTACAGTATTTGATCGTAATGGTCCATATCTTGCTACCAAGAAGATTGGAAAAAATAATCCCAAAACTGAACAGATTGAGCAGGATAATAAACTGCGGATGGACTGGAATCGGGAGGTTGACAGAGCAATCATAAGTGATGTTCCTATGGATGAGATTTTACAGAAAAAAAGGGAACATATCACAGAACCGATAAAAAGGTCGATTGAACTGTATGGAAACAAACCACAACGATTAGCATTGATACTTAATATGGCGATTACGGAACTTGTACTACTGATATCGAAGGTGCTTGAAGCAGCCAGAACTATTCGGAATAAGATACTGCATACAGATGTTGAAAATGATATAATCATAACTTCTTTGGATTGAAATTGTAATATTTAACATAGTGCAGAGGGGCTGTAAAAGTCCCATTGTTACGAACATAATGCCGTATCCGGCATAACCTTAAATGCGACAGCATTTGTATAAGTCACGCATCATCATTCAGAACTTTGCCCAGTTAAAGGCACTTTTCAAAGATACCTGGGAGACAATTCCCGGCAACTGCGATACTTTCATTTATCTTGGAGGCAATGAGCAGAGTACACACAAGTATGTCTCGGAGCTTTTGTGCAAAGGGACGATTGATAAGAAGTCAAGCGGGGAGACAAAGGGCAGACAGGGAAGCTCTTCAAGAAACTATGATGTATTAGGAAGAGAACTGTTTACACCCGATGAGGTCAGAAAGCTGGATAACAAAAAGTGTATTATCTTTATCCGTGGTTTTGTTCCTATCATGGACAATAAGTTCATACCATTCAATCATCCGATGTTTAACCAGACAGCAGATGGCAAGGGAGAGCCTTATGTTCATCAGATAATGGGAGCAGATAATCTTATCGGTCCACCATTTGAGATTCTGTCAGATAAGGCAGTTAAGTATTATGAAAAACTGAAGGATAAGGGCGAGAATGTGTATATAGATTCTCTTACCTATGAGCAGTTTATGATGCTTGGTGATGCGGAATTAAGCAGAAGATTCTCAATGCAGGATGAAGCAGAGCAGAAGGCAAAGATTGACAGGGAGCAAGCAAATGAGCTTGAGTATGTCGATGAATCGCAGAAGTCTGATGCTGCAGAAAGTGCCAATGCGTCTAATGGAAGTACTGGAGCTAAGCCTGTAAGGAATCCTGAGAGGGAAAAGCCTAAGTGGGAGGATACCATCACAAACAGAATGCTACACTGGTCATATACACCGGAGCAGAAGGAAGAGGTGAAGAAAGCACTTGCTGCAGGAGTTCCGAAGGCAACGATTCTTACTTACTTTTATGCGGAGGTAACTGTGGAGAAGATGAGTTCATATCGGAATAAGCATTAAATGATATCGCATAGGCACAGGAATTATGTTATACTGTGTCTATATAATGAAAATGATGTTAAATTCGTTGATATTTTAGGTAAGTAAAGCGTACAACTAAATTTAAAGAATAAG
>NZ_QTVB01000101.1:0-2452 GCF_003435965.1 Roseburia sp. AF42-8 | reverse complement strand
ATTTTTACAGAAGCTTATGAAAAAATATATGGGAATATTATTGATGGTATTGCTTATCATACTGACCGCGAAGGTAACGAATGGGAAGAGGAAGTACTAGTAGAATCGGTACAAATTATAAGAGAATTAAATCTTACTAAGGATATTGAGAACTTATTAAGAAATGAAGGTATGTATTCAAGTGAAGTTTGTGTTGATTATGAAAATGGATTATATGAGCCTATCTATCTAGAATTGAAGCGCATTTATGCATCAGCACTCCATGTCATTATAAATGGAAAGCCATGCAAGCATGCTCAGCCAGTAATAGAATTAAATATGTTACCAGAGGAATATATGGCGTATTATTATGATTTCTTTGATAGATATAATAATGATAAAAGGATAAAAAGGAAGTATGAATTAAGGGAGGAGATTATATATAGTAGCCAGTCTCTTGTAGAAAATATGAAGTCAATAATTGACAAAATTGTACGTATTTATGAAATTGAAGAAGTATAAAAGCGGACAGTGTTTTAGCAAAGAGAGAGGATGTCTGTATGCGATATGCAAGAAAATTGAGAAAAGGTGACAAAGTAGCAATTGTAAGCTTGTCGAGTGGAATGCTTGGTGAAGAATTTTGCAGTCATAATATTGAGATTGGTGTAAAGAGATTAAAAGAATATGGTTTGGAGCCGGTATTTATGCCAAATGCTTTGAAGGGTATTGAATATTTGCAAACTCACCCGCAAGCAAGGGCGAAAGACCTAAAAGATGCATTTCTGGATAATTCTATTGCAGGGATTATTTGTGCAATTGGTGGTGATGATACATACAGACTTTTGCCTTATCTGATGGAAGATGAAGAGTTTATAAAAGCGGTAGAGGAGCATCCAAAATTATTTACAGGATTCTCAGATACTACTATCAATCATTTGATGTTTTATAAACTGGGCTTGTCTACTTATTACGGACCAAACTTTATTTGTGATTTGGGAGAAATTGCAGATGAAATGTTACCATATACCAAAAGGGCATTTGAGAGTTATTTGGAAGGTAATGAATCTGATGAAATTACATCCAGTGATACTTGGTATGAAGAAAGAGAAGATTTTTCAAGAGTCGCAATAGGAACAGAAAGAAAAACTCATAAGGAAGAACGTGGGTTTGAACTTCTCCAGGGAAGTGAAATTTTCCAAGGAGGATTATTAGGCGGATGTTTGGAAAGCCTTTATGATGTATTGACCAATAGCAGATATGAAGATGAAAAGGAAGTTTGTGAAAGATATGATTTGTTTCCAAATAAGGAAGAGTGGATTGGGAAAATTCTATTTATAGAAACCTGCGAAGAAAAACCGACTCCTGAATTGTTTGAAAGAGAAGTGTTATTACTGAAAGAAAAGGGAGTATTCGACGTGGTAAATGGTGTATTAGTTGGAAAACCACAGGATGAAGCTTATTATCAGGAATATAAAGATATTCTTATTAGAGTGATAGACAATGAGAAACTTCCGATTGTTTATAATGTGAATTTCGGACATGCTATGCCACGATGCGCGTTACAGTATGGTGCTGTTGCAAAGGTAGATATGAAGCAGAAAAAGATTTATGTGAATAGGTAGGAGCGAATACTATGGCTGTATCATATAACAAATTATGGAAATTATTAGTGGATAAAAAAATGAGCAAATCTGATTTGCGTAAAAAGGCAGAAATTGCCCCGAATACAATGACAAAATTGCGACGTGATGAAGAGGTAAGTCTTACAATTCTTAGCAAAATCTGTAAGACTTTAAATGCAGATTTTGGCGATATTGTGGAGTATGTACCGGATGCAGAAATTTGGGATTTGTATGATGAAAATAGGGAGCTTCTTGGGAAAGACCATGTCAGGGGTGAGCAGTTACCGATAGACGGATATCATCTGGTGGTACATGTTTGGATTCGCAATTCAAAGGGAGAGTATCTGATTGCGCAGCGCTCGGCAAACAGACCAACATTTCCCTTGGTGTGGGAATGTGTGGATGGTTCAGTGATAAAAGGGGAAGATAGTTTGCAAGGTGCACTCAGAGAAGTAAAAGAAGAAGTAGGGGTAGATTTATTACCGGAAAAAGGACATGTTATTTTGTCTGATATAAAGAAAATAGAGTTCGGTAAAGTAGTTAATAAAATTGTAGATGTTTGGTTGTTCGAGTATGATGGAGAGGTTGATTTGAGCAATGCTACAACAGATGAAGTGGCGCAAGTTGCGTGGATGAATCGGGAGCAAATTAAGGAACTGTTTGAACATAATATGTTTGTGGAGACGTTGGAATACTTTTTTACGGAAGTGGATAAATAATAAGTTGTGACAACTTTAACGTTAGTAAGAAATGTCTTTTGACATAGAAAGAAATGTAGTAAATTTGCAAAAGGAGTTTGTTGAATATGAAAGATAATTCAAATTATGAAATTATTGAAAATGATGCTGAAC
>NZ_QTVB01000100.1:0-2482 GCF_003435965.1 Roseburia sp. AF42-8 | reverse complement strand
CTTCTATTTGTACTAGGTAATTCTGGTCTATAATTTCTAGGATTACGATACTATTCTAAAAATTCATCTTTTGAAATCACATCATCCATATATAATTGATGCATTTCAGAGTATTTCTCACTAGGAATATGTCCCATATCCCATTGACCATTTCTCGGTTTAGTTTTATCCCATGTAATTTCAACGCCAGATGGGTCATAAACTTTTCCTGTAATAGGGTCTTTCGCATTCTCCCAAACTTCATTTACTTGATTTTTACCATAAGATGGGCGACTATTTGTATATGGTTTACTTCCACTACTACTCTCTCCAACATTCCCCAGCTGCTGTTTTCTAAGTTCCAACAGCTCCTCCGGGTTTACTTTCTTTAATGCAAGTGCTTCGTCTACCTTTCCGATTCCTCTTATTTCTGCCTCTGTGAGCCCTTCCTTGCTTCCATTCTCAAGAAAATCAAGATATTTCTGGGCATCTTCCTTTGACATTCCTTCTGCAAAAGAACTGTGTAATCCACTTACATTTGCCATGGAATCTATCTCATTGAGCGTTCCATATGTTGCTATTCCAGTCAGCGAACCTGTTAAGAAGCCTGCCAGTGGACTGTTGGTTGCTTCTGTCATGCTCTTTTCCACATAGCTGCTGGCTGCCATCGTCAGTCCCTGCTTTGCATACTCTGTTACTACTGCCCTTCCTATGGATGTTCCTGCACTTACTGCTGCATTTGCTGCCATTCCTCCGGTCAGTATCATAGACGCTGAGATTGTCAATGTATTTCCTATTAAGTAATAAAGGTCTGGGTTGCTGGCAAATAATGTATCACGGATTGGATTAACCGATACCATTCTTGGGTCTCCTGTTACTCCTGCATAAACATCCTGACCACCTTCTACTGTATTTGAAAAGCCATATGCTACTGTTCCTGCGCCAATTGCCATTACTCCTACTGTAGCCACTAAAGGAAGTGCCATACCACAGGTTGCTACGACAAGCATTCCTCCCAGAATCATGGTTCCGACTCCGACAAGTGTTTTCACAATGCCTTCTTCTGTTCTCAGTCGGATGGATTCCTGCCACTGCTGTTGCTGCAGTTCATAGAACTCTTCGCAGGAACTTACCCTGTCCTTCACCTGTTCGAGATATGTACTTAACATTCCATCCATCATCTGTGCCAGTTGAAAAGACTCTGTTGCATTCACAACTGATGCATCATATGCACTGATTGTAGCACTACTGCCACCTAACTGTCCACCAATAATACTGCGAAGATAGCCTACCATCATATCGATGGGATACATATCTGCATGGCTGTGCGCCTCTTCATATTCCCCTATCTGTGTACGGACATTCTGCACTCCGGCAAGTGCATTATCAAAGCAGTTTTCCATACAGGTTGTAGAAAATCTGCCCACATCAAGATAAGCAGACAGTTCCCTCTCAATATCCGCCACTTCCTCTGCTACCGCATCAAAGTCTGACCTGGCCCCCTGAATATTTTCCTCCAATCCCTCCATGGAATTCTGGGACATCTCTGCCATCTGGTCAGAATCAATGTTATAATACCAGTCTGTATAGAGTATAAAACTGCTCCGGTAGGTTTCTATCGTATCTTTTATCATATTTGCAAGATTCATATGATAATCCCACATATAGCTTCTCACATGCTCTGCTGCCCCTCCGTGCATCTCCGGCATGGTAGCAATCTCTACAATACTGCTTCTTACCGCATCTATCTACTCTATCCACCGGTCAAGCTGTGCCTGGATTAATTCACGGATGCTGGTAATCTCCTCGTACTTTACCTGAAATCCCATAACTTTCTCCTCTCCCCCTATTTTGTCTTTATCATTTTCATCAAAGAAGCTTCTGCATCAACCAATTCATCACGCAGTGTGAGAAGCTTCCCGGCATCCTGCGTCAGAAGGCTCTGATAATAACTCATCAGACCAATTAACTGTGAAAAGTCCGCCCTGTACGCTGTCATGGCATCCATTGATACATTTAAATCCGGAACTGTAAGCTGCTTTCCTTCTACCTCACCGGATACCGTCGAAAAAGACTGTACCTTTGATGTATAAACATTGGTATCTAATTTTATCAGCATGATGACATTCGCTTCGTGAGCAGATAGGTGATACAGTTACTTTTTCGAACAAAGGATTTAAGGAATTGGAAGTCCTAAAGTATAACCCTAATAAATTATACCAGGGAAACTTTGACTCCTTCATCCTCTGATATTAATGATACTAATGATTGTCCAAATCTTTCAATCTGTCCCAACTCACAGCTAACATAAAAGCAACATCTATGGGCACGTCTGTCATTATCCGCAATTTCTATATCTACTTCAATTTTTACATGTCCATGATTATCACTGGGTAAAATATTTAATGAAAAAGCAGGTGTATAGTTTCCAATCTTATTTCCAAATTCCAAATAACATACCTCATTAGAATTTTTGATATAATTATTTATTTTATCTGCAGCA
>NZ_QTVB01000010.1:0-94222 GCF_003435965.1 Roseburia sp. AF42-8 | reverse complement strand
TATTAATTAAAATATACACATAAAAAGTCAAGGAGAACAATATGCCAATAGAATATAAAAGACTTACAGAAAAAGAACTTAACATTTTTATCAATATGAGAATAAATCAGCTAAGAGAAGAAGGAGCAAAAGAGAAAATAGATTTGTTTCCTGCGCTGAAAGAGTACTATACGCGTCATATGAAGGATGGAACATTTGTATCATGGCTTGCGTTTGATGGGGAAAATATTGTTGGAACAAGTGGAATGTCATTCGTAGAGAAACCGCCATATTTCGGATGCCCTAGTGGCAAAATTGGTTTATTGTCCAGTATGTTTACGAATCCGGATTATAGAAGAAAGGGGATAGCTAAGGAATTGTTATCCCGTGTTGTAAATGATGCCAGGGAATATGGATGTGGAACAGTACAAATTACGGCATCTGATATGGTAGTCAAGTTATATACCGATTTTGGATTTGTGCATAATGACAATTTCATGCAGTATAAAATTTAAATAAACATGCCAATATAATTCAGAAAAGAATACAAAATATTAATCTACAGAACCTGCATGGGCAGCTTCTTATGGATGCTTGGCAACAGCAATAAGAGTGGTTTCACAGACTGCTCTTATTTTTTTTGAAAATTTTTTGAAAATTTAAATCTTTTTTCCACTCCCTCCTGTCTTACTTAATAGAAGGGAGGAAGGACAGATGAAAAACATAATAAAATGGTTTGTGCTGCTGATGCATAAGGACATGCAGAATTTTGAAATGAATGAGGATACGGATTGCTCGGTTCGCAAACAGATTATGAACAGAACAAATCACAAAAAGGAAGGTGAAAGATTAGGATGAAAATGAGAACACCTGGATATATTGCACTTGCTGTCCTGATGGCAGCAACAATCGCTTTAACAGGATGTAGCAATGTAACAGAAGCAAAGGGAAGTCCGACTACGGAAAAAGAAAAAGTAGCAGTGAAAACACCACAGAAGAGGGTGAAAGTTATAGTAGAAAATGCTGCAGAAACAGCTATTGAAACAGTCAGATTGGCGCAGAAGACAGAAGGAACTGAAAATTTAGAACCGGAACATGGGGTAGAAGAAGATACAGCGGGAGAAAATACAGAGGGAGAAAATGAGACGGGAACAAAGCAAGGAAAGACAGAGGAGACAGACCAGTCAGATAAAAATAAAAGCGGTAAGAAAAAGAATACAACAGTAGCAGATACAACCGATTCAAATAAGCCGCCACATGACGGAATGATATATGATGTCAATGAAGGAACATGGATTGATATGCCGGAGGTTCATCCGGATGGTTTTGACAGAAGTGCGGCCGAAGAGGTGTGGTCTTATGTGAATGCAGAGAGAATAGCAGCAGGCCTCAATGCACTTACCTGGGATGAGGACATATACAATTTTGCATGCCAGAGAGCACAGGCAATTGTATCAGATTTTTCCCATAATGGCTGTGGCAATTATGGAGAAAACATAGCATTAAATTCTGCGGGAAGCGCATATAGAATCCACATGCAGTGGAAAATTTTGCACTGGAAGAAAGTGAAAACAGCGATGGAACGTTATCCTGCAATGCCTATGGACCGGAGGCAGAAGCAGCTTTAAATGAGTATATTGACAGTCATGACTGGTGAGAATAGAAGATGGAAATGTGCTTTCGGTGGAAGAGCTGTTTCTGTTAAAATTTTAAGAAATCAGGCATTATAGGAAAAACACATGAGAAATAAGGAAGAAAGAAGGAAAAGAAAATGACATATACACAGGCAGTTGAAAAAGCATGTAATGGAGATTCGATGGGATTTGAATTTCTTTATGATACAACAAAAAATAATAAATATTATCTGGCTTTAAAATATGTGAAAGATGAAGAGGCAGCAAAAGATGTTTTGCAGGAAGCATACATACGGGCGTGGAAAAATCTGGATAAACTAAAAGAACCGGAAAAGTTTGATTCCTGGTTAGCACAGATTGTGGTAAATACAGCAAAAAATGAACTGGAAAAACGCAATCATACACCGCTTGATTTACGCATGGAAAGTGGTGAGGAAGAAGATGCAGAAATCATGGATCAGGCAGTAAGCGTCTGGGAAAATGAGCCGGAATTAGAATATACGAAAGAAGAGACCAGACAGCTGGTGCATGAGCTGATCGATGCATTGTCTGACGAGCAGCGTCTGGTGGTAATTGCCTTTGAATTAGAGGGACTTACCACAAAAGAAATTGCAGAACAGCTGGGCTGCCCGGAAGCTACAGTGAAATCAAGACTGCGTTATGGCAGGAATAATATCAAGACAAAGGCAGAGGAACTGCAGAAGAAGGGATACAAGCTTTACAGTATTGCACCAATGCCGTTACTGCTGTATCTGTTGAAAAAGGAAATGGTTGTATCTGCGGCGGAGCATCCACCCAGCTTTTATTAAGTGAATGTAGAAAAAGTATAGCAAAGAGTACATATGGTGCAGGAAAAACTGCAGCCTCAACAGCGGTAAAAGCCGCAGGCACAGCAAGAAAGATATCATTTTTGTCAACTGCAGCTGGAAAAGCGGTAATTGGAATCGTGGCAACGGCATCTATAGCAAGTGCAGTGACAGTTGGTGTCATCAGCTACAATAAATCAAATGATAAAAATACGACCGCACAGGAAAATGTTCCGGCAGTAGAAGAAGTTCCGGTAAATGCAGACCAGCCAATAGATGGCGTGGGTGAGGATACAGAGACAACGGATGCACCAGAGGATGAAAATGGAAGTGAAAAATATGCTGATATTCCGGAATCTGTGCTTCCAAGTTCCGTGCGTAATGATAAAGACTATTTTGAATTCTGGGACGAGCCAGTAAAGGCAACCTGCTGGATTGACGGTGTCAAGGGAACGATTTATGCAGACTGGGATATGACACAGATTATTAAAGAAGTTACCTATGATGTAGATGGTTATGAGGATGAGCTTCTTATCATTGGCTCTACACTGGATGGCGGTACCCATGCCATTGCAATTTATAACGGACAGTATGTTGTGGTAAATGATGCCATGTGGGATCATTGGTATAATGGAAAGAGTTCTGCTTTTGATTAATACGAAAACTTAAGATTTCGTTAAATTTATGGAACTGATTCTTAAGGTTGTCTGTGAGACATTGACCAACCAATTCCAGTAAGATATATTTGAATTAATAGGCTGCGGAAAAACAGTCCGGATTAAGGAGTATAAGTATATCAAAGTAAGGAGGAACTATGGGCATGGAAAAGCAGAAGGCGAAGACAGGTCCGAAAAAGAAGGTTGGAAAAAAGCAGAGAAGAAAGAGAAAACTGATACTTTTTATTGTAGAAGTATTAGTGATACTCATTTTGCTGGTAGTATTTTATGTAATGAGTAAGCTGAATAAAATCAATAATACCGGTTCCTTAGACGCGAAGAAGCTGAATATTAATATAGACAGCGAGACCCAGGAAGTGTTAGATAATTATACCAATATAGCTATCTTTGGAATTGACAACCGGAGCAGTGGAAATTATGAAAGTGGAAACAGCGACTGTATCATGATTGCCAGTATCAATGATGATACCAAGGAAGTGAAGCTTGTATCCGTATACCGGGATTCCTTTCTGGCAGTAGATGATAAAGACAGCCTGCGGAAACTGAATGCAGCTTATGCCAAGGGAGGACCGACCGGTGCAGTAGCGGCGTTAAATAAGAATCTGGATTTGAATATTACCGAATATGTATCCGTAGACTTCAATGCGGTAATGGAAGTTGTGGATGCATTAGGTGGAATAGAGTTGGATATTACCAAGGAAGAAGCCAGCAATATGCATATCTGGATTGATGAAATGAATGAAGTCATGGGAACCCATGGCAAGCCGGTTTCCGGACCGGGCGTGCAGCAGGTCAATGGAATACAGGCACTTGCCTATTGCCGCGACCGAATGAGCGGCGGAGACGATTTCCGTCGGACCGAGCGCCAGCGTATTGTAGTAGGAAAGATTGTAGAAAAAGCAAAGCAGGCAGACATCCTTACTTTAAATGATTTGGTAGACAAGCTGTTTCCGGACATTTCTACCAGCCTTTCTACCACAGAGATATTGGGACTTGCAGCCCATGTCAAAGAGTATGAGCTTGCAGATACCCAGGGCTGGCCATTCCAGTTAGACACCAAGATGATGGAAAAATCCATCGGAGCAGTAGTTGTACCAACGGATTTGGAGACTAATGTAGATTTGCTGCACCGCTATTTATTTGATGTAGAGGATTATGAAACGACAGATAAGGTGAAAGAAATCAGCAAGGCAGTAAGCAACAGGACAGGAAAGACGGCGGCAGATACTACCCGGGATACGAATCCGCTGGTGCAGGATGCGGCTGCTGCTGAAACAACAAAGTAAGAGGAAAATATAACCAAATTTTATAAAAATTTCACAAAAAATAAGAAAAATCCAGTTACCTTTTGTATATTATTGTGTTATGATAAAAATATATCAGTAAATATACAATGATTATCAAGGAGGTATTACGAATGCAGAGATTTACATTACCAAGAGATTTATACCACGGCAAAGGTGCATTGGAGGCACTGAAGAACTTCGAAGGAAAGCGCGCAATGATCTGTGTTGGTGGAGGCTCCATGAAACGGTTTGGTTTCCTGGATAAAGCAGAGGCATATCTGAAAGAAGCAGGTATGGAAGTGGAACTGTTTGAAGGAATTGAACCGGATCCATCTGTTGAGACCGTGATGAAGGGTGCTGCCGCTATGGAGAAGTTCAAACCGGACTGGATTGTAGCAATCGGTGGTGGTTCACCAATTGATGCTGCAAAAGCAATGTGGATTAAATATGAATATCCGGATATTACCTTTGAAGACATGTGTAAGGTATTTGGAATTCCGAAATTAAGAAAGAAAGCACATTTTTGTGCAATTTCTTCTACCTCAGGAACTGCAACAGAAGTAACTGCATTTTCCATTATTACGGATTATGAGAAGGGAATCAAATATCCGATTGCGGATTTTGAGATTACACCGGACGTAGCAATCGTTGACCCGGAACTGGCAGAGACCATGCCGCAGAAGCTGGTAGCCCATACCGGAATGGATGCGATGACGCATGCAATTGAAGCATATGTTTCAACTGCCAACAGTGATTATACAGACCCGCTGGCACTCCATGCTATCGAAATGATTCAGCATGATCTGATTGATTCCTATAACGGAGATATGGCAAAACGTGATGCCATGCACAATGCCCAGTGTCTGGCTGGAATGGCATTTTCCAATGCACTGCTTGGAATCGTACATTCTATGGCACATAAGACCGGTGCCGCATTTGCCGACTACGGTGCACATATTATTCATGGCGCAGCTAATGCCATGTATCTGCCGAAGGTTATTGCATTTAATGCAAAGGATGAGACTGCAAAGAAACGTTATGGCGTGATTGCAGATTTTATGAAGCTTGGCGGAGAGACACTGGACGAGAAAGTCGCACTTTTAATCCAGTACCTGCGTAAGATGAATGATGACTTGAATATTCCGCACTGTATTAAGAACTACGGACCGGACAGCTATCCGGCTGAGCAGGGCTTTGTACCGGAAGAAGTATTCTTAGAGAGACTGCCTGAGATTGCAGCCAATGCAATTTTGGATGCCTGCACCGGCTCCAACCCAAGACAGCCAAGTCAGGAAGAAATGGAAAAACTGCTGAAATGCTGTTACTATGACACAGAAGTAGATTTCTAAAAAATAGATTAAAAATGAAGTAAGCCCCGTTTCGATATCGCATTGATATTTGAGACGGGGTTTTTACAGTCTGAAAAATGGTTTTACAAAGGTAATACCCCCACAGCACTGCGGGGGTACAAAGGGGAGTTATGAAAATTTATGAAAAAAGTTTTATCAAATAGAGAGACAAGACATTGGGGGATGAACCTGTTCTCTATTGATATTTGTAGTATACCCGGATTTTGTGAAAAATAATTGTCCAGATTATGAAAAAAGCGTTAAATTCTAAAAAAATTTTTCTGAAAAAAATTCACGAATCTTGTATATTCCCCTTGCGTAAAACACAAGATATGGTATACTGTATATGCGTTGAAGAGATTCGACACAAAATCTAGTACAGTTTTGTGTCGATTTTATGCGAATAGACTATTTTTTATGGGAGAGGATTTCAATGAAAATCATTAAAAGAAGCGGCGCAGAGGCTGTTTTTGACATTTCAAAAATTATTATTGCAATCAATAAAGCGAACCATGAGGTGGTGGAAGCGGAACGATTGACTGCAGACCAGATTAAGGAGATTGCACAATATATAGAGGATTCCTGTAAGGATGCCAACCATGCCCTGAATGTAGAAGATATTCAGGACTTAGTGGAGGATCAGTTAATGGACAAGAGGGCTTTTTCTGTTGCCCGGAAATACATTACTTACCGCTATAAACGTGCCCTGGTACGTAAGTCCAACTCTACGGATGAACAGATTTTAAGTCTGATTGAATGTAATAATGAAGAAGTAAAACAGGAGAATTCCAATAAGGATTCAACCGTAAACAGCGTGCAGCGTGACTATATGGCTGGTGAGGTGAGTAAGGATATTACCAGAAGATTCCTTCTCCCGGAGGATATTGTAGAGGCACATGAACAGGGAATTATCCATTTCCATGATGCAGATTATTTTGCACAGCATATGCATAACTGTGATCTGGTAAATTTAGAGGACATGTTACAGAACGGAACCGTTATCAGCGGAACCAGAATTGACAAGCCACATTCTTTCTCTACAGCGTGTAATATTGCAACCCAGATTATTGCTCAGGTGGCAAGCTCCCAGTATGGCGGACAGAGTATTTCACTGGCACATTTAGTACCATTTGTCCAGATCAGCCGTGAGAAAATTCATGCAGAGCTGGTGCAGACATTAAAAGAGAGCGATGTGGAGCTGAGCGAAGAGAAGATTAACAGCATTGTGGAAAGAAGACTTCATGCAGAAATCGAGCGGGGCGTACAGGTTATCCAGTATCAGGTAGTAACCCTGATGACTACCAACGGACAGTCCCCATTCGTAACCGTGTTCATGTATCTGAACGAAGCAAAGAATGAGCAGGAGAAAAAAGACCTTGCCATGATTATAGAGGAAGTGCTGGACCAGCGTTATCAGGGTGTTAAGAATGAGGATGGCGTATGGATTACACCAGCATTTCCAAAGTTGATTTATGTATTGGAAGAGGATAATATCCATGAGGATTCGGAATACTATTATCTGACTAAGAAAGCAGCAAAATGTACTGCAAAGCGTATGGTTCCGGATTATATTTCTGAGAAGAAAATGAAGGAATTAAAAGATGGCAACTGCTATACCTGTATGGGCTGCCGTTCCTTCCTTACCGTATATCATGATGAAGCTGGCAAGCCGAAGTTCTACGGTCGTTTCAATCAAGGCGTGGTAACCTTGAATCTGGTAGATCTGGCATGCTCTTCCGGCGGAGATTTTGAAAAATTCTGGAAGCTATTTGATGAGCGTTTGGACCTTTGCTACCGTGCATTGATGGCGCGTCATAACCGCCTGAAGGGGACACCTTCTGATGTGGCACCGATTCTCTGGCAGTACGGAGCACTTGCCCGTCTGAAAAAAGGCGAGACCATAGACAAGCTTTTATATGGTGGATATTCTACTATTTCACTGGGTTATGCAGGACTTTGCGAATGTACCAGATATATGACTGGAAAACCACATACCGACCCGGCAGCAACACCATTTGCCTTAAAGGTAATGCAGCGGTTAAATGATGCCTGCAAGGAGTGGAAAGAGAAAGAAAATATTGATTTCTCCGTATATGGGACACCGCTTGAGTCTACCACCTATAAATTTGCAAAATGTTTACAGAAACGTTTCGGAGTTATTCCGGGTGTTACCGATAAGAATTACATTACCAACAGTTATCATGTGCATGTAACCGAAAACATTGATGCATTTACCAAGCTGAAATTCGAATCCCAGTTCCAGGCACTTTCACCGGGTGGAGCAATCAGCTATGTGGAAGTTCCGAACATGCAGGATAATCTGGATGCTGTTTTATCTGTAATGAAATTCATCTATGAGAATATCATGTATGCAGAGTTAAATACCAAGAGCGATTACTGCCAGGTATGTGGCTATGATGGTGAGATTCAGATTGTAAAAGATGATGATGGAAAATTAGTATGGGAGTGCCCGCATTGCCACAACCGTGACCAGGATAAGATGAACGTGGCAAGACGTACCTGTGGTTATATTGGTTCCCAGTTCTGGAATCAGGGAAGAACCCAGGAAATCAAGGAGCGTGTACTTCACTTATAAAAAGAAAGTGAAAAGAAAATGCATTATTCAGCGATTAAATATAATGATATTGCGAACGGCACCGGTGTAAGAACGGTGCTGTTTGTATCCGGCTGCCGGAACCACTGTAAAGAGTGTTTTCAGCCGGAAACATGGGACTTTAAAAATGGAGAGGAATTTACAAAAGAAGTAGAAGATGAAATTCTTGCATCTTTGGAATCTCCCTATATCAAGGGACTGACTCTTTTGGGAGGAGACCCTTTTGAACCGGAAAACCAGCATGCACTGCTTCCATTTATCAAGCGGGTGCGGACGGAACATCCGGAAAAAGACATATGGGCATATACCGGATATGTACTGGATAAGGATTTGGTACCGGAGGGAAGAAGATATACCGAGGATACGAAAGAATTATTATCCTTAATCGATGTGCTGGTGGATGGCCCTTATGTGGCAGAGCTATATGATATTACATTAAAATTCAAAGGTTCTTCCAATCAGCGTGTCATTGACTGCAGAAAATACAATGAAACAGGAGTCATTGAAGAACTGATGTAAACTGCGTGAAAGATAAAGTAGAATCCGGAAGGATTCTATTTTACTTTATGGCATTTTTATATTAAAATAGAAATAACGTGATTGTTTTAAGGAAAGATATAGGAGAAGAACATGGAAATTAGTAAAGAGCGTAAAGAAGAATTATTAGAGACCCATCTTTTGAATTATGAAATGCCGGATGAACAGGAACTTGCAAAGCTTACTTTAGAGGAACTGGAATTTCTGATTCGTTCTGCAGAAGTACATCATAAGAAGAAAACCTTTGTGGCAGATAACTTTTTAAAGAAGATAGAAGTGTTTAACAAGATTCTGGCAGATAAAATAAAGGGATGCAAAGAGCTTTACTGCGCATGGGACAAGCATACCGGTTACCCGCGTGTTATGGGGGACGGAAGTGTATTAATCTTTTCAACGAAAGAATTTGCCCAAAAGGCAATAGAACATTATAAAGAGCAGAATGTAGAACTGGAATTAAAAGGAATCAGAGGAGACAAGCAGATGTTCTTCTGGGCAAACCTCCACTGGTGGGGTATGGAAGATCTGATACTGGATGTGGGAAGCTATTCCTGCAGATTAAAAAGAGATGATTTGCTTCCACCACCGGATTTTTCCGAGCTTTCCAAAGCACAGATTCCGGTTGTAAATCCGGCTCTGATTCTTGCAATGGCAAGACACAGACAGATTTTATTTGAAGAAAAGAAAGATGAACAGTGGAAACGTGCGGAGCAGTTCTTATGTGACCGTATGTTAAAAGAGGTAGTCCGCGGGGAATTCTTATGTCCGGTAAAAGTGGTAGAGGACCCGAAGGAAGAAAAGGATGCAGACGGAAAAAAGGGAACAGCCCTTCAGTTTGCATTGTTACAGGATAGCAATGGAGCACAGTGGATGCCGGTGTATACAGACTGGCAGAGTTTCCAGAAGATTTATAATGTAAAGGAATGGAAGGGACAGAAAGTCAGTTTTGATCAGCTGATGAAGATTTCGGGAGAGCGAGATTTTGTAATCAATCCGGGCAGTATGGAACTTCGGGTAGAAGAGAACCGGAAGAAAATTATTATAGGTTATTTCAAACGCTATAAGAGGCAGGAAGCTGAGATGGCATCTGGCAATCTTGTTGAAAAGAAAACGGGTGTATTTGTTGGTGAGCCAATTGCGGAGGCGGATGAACTGAAACAGATACTCAGTGAATATATGAAGAAACAGAAGAATATTAAGAAAGCATATCTGGTAACGAAGATTGAACGTAAGGATGACATTAGTTATTTGCTGGTTGTAGAGTTTAAGGGTGAGAGAAAGAGCGTCTTTGAAGGAATTGCTGAAGCTGTAAAGCCGTCCCTTGGCTATATGCGTCTTGATATGCATGAAGCAGACGAAAAGGCAATGGAGCTGATTGGTGAGGTTGCACCATTTTATAAAAAGACTTTTCTGAGATTGTAAATTGCAGGAGGAAATATGGAACAAAAAGAATTAGATGGCAAAGTCTGGGAAGTAAGTGGATTCGTATTTGAAAATGAAGAACAGGCAAAATTGGCCAAAAAGGAAGTGGAAGGAATCCAGTACATACATGATAATATGAACATGGATAATCCACAGATGGTACAGGAAATCTACCAGAGAATTATGGCTCAGGAATTGTTCCATACACCGATAGGATATGCCTATCTAAAAGAACTGCAGGATTATCTGAAGGGACTGCCCGGGGTGGATGCATCCGAAATACCAGGTATTCCGGTGAAAGATATGGGCTTAGACCTTGACCATGTAGCTGGCAAAGAAAAATCTGGTGAGCACCAGAATGAAAATGCTGATAAAAATTCAGAGGAACAACAGGAAACGAAATTACAGAAGCGCTGCCGCATCTTACTTTCTGTGAATATTGTGCTGATTATTATTGTTATTGCCATGTTTGCCATCAGCCTTACCAGTGGCAGTACCACAATCTTAAATTATGAGACGAAAATCATTAATAAATATGAAGAGTGGGAACAGGAACTGGATGAAAGAGAAGCGGCACTGGATGCTTTGGAAAAGCAGAATTAAATCGCAGAAGAACACAAATTTGACATATTTATCCGTTAAACTATAGAAAAAAGAAGAGGGAAGCAAATATGGAAAAACGTAAAATTCTGGTGGTAGACGATGAAAGCCGTATGCGTAAGCTGGTGAGGGATTTCCTGGTAAAACAGAACTTTGAAGTGTTAGAGGCAGGAGACGGAGAAGAAGCCTTAGACGTATTTTATAAAAATAAAGATATTGCATTGATCATTCTGGATGTTATGATGCCGAAGATGAACGGCTGGGATGTATGCCGGGAAATCAGGGAAAGTTCCAAGACACCGATTATCATGCTGACAGCCAAGAGTGAAGAAAGTGATGAGCTTTTGGGATTTGAACTTGGTGTGGATGAATATATCAGTAAACCATTCAGCCCGAAGATCCTGGTGGCAAGGGTAGAGGCAATTTTGCGGAGAACCGGCAATTATACAGAAGATGATGTGCTGGAAGTAGGTGGCATTGTAATGGACAAGGCTGCCCATATGGTAACAATTGACGGCAAAAATATTGATTTGAGCTATAAAGAATTTGAGCTTCTGGCATATTTCATGGAGAATAAGGGAATTGCTTTATCCCGTGAGAAAATTCTGAATCATGTATGGAATTATGATTATTTCGGTGATGCCAGAACCATCGATACCCATGTGAAAAAGCTGCGCAGCAAGATGGGCGAAAAAGGTGATTATATCAAGACAATCTGGGGTATGGGCTATAAGCTGGACATTGATGCACCGCAATAAAATGTGATAAGGTGGAAGATATATGGCAAAGAATAAGAAAAAACAGCATTCCATTACAGCGCAGATTACATTGACTATCGTTGGATTAGTGGCCGGCACGGTATTACTGTGCTGGCTTCTTAATGTTACCCTGCTGGAAGGCTATTATACCCGCTATAAGCAGGAAGTGCTGGAAAATGGGTTCCAGCAGATTAATGCGGCAAGTGAACAGGGAATCTTAAATACATCAGATTATGATATAGATTTTGAAAAAATCTGTTCCAATGGTAACCTGACGATTTTAATTATTACATCCGATGGTACAGTAGTGCGTTCTTCTACCAATGGTGTGGAAAATCTCAGGATGCAGTTTATGGAAATTATCATGGCAAGTGTGCAGAATGATGATATGCATCTTAATATGAAAGTACTGAAAGCAAACGACAATTATGTCATGGGAGAAAAAGAGGATACCAGGCTGGAATCGGATTATCTGATTCTCTGGGGAACCCTGGCAGATGGTAATCTTTTGCTGGCGAGAACTCCATTGGAAAGTATCAAGGAAAGTGCGCAGGTGTCTAATCGTCTGCTGATGGATGTAGGAGTTGTTGCGGTAATAGTGAGTGGTATTATCATTTTTTTTGTTACCCGCCGTATTACTAACCCAATTCTGCGGCTTACAGATATATCCAAGAAAATGGCAGAATTCGACTTTGATGCGAAGTATGAGGTCAAGGGAGATAATGAGATTGAACAGTTGGGCGAGCATATGAATCAGCTATCGGAAATCTTAGAGCGGACCATATCGGAATTAAAGAGTGCCAATAATGAATTGAAGATAGATATCGAAAAGAAGGAACAGATTGACGAGATGAGAAAAGATTTTCTGTCAAATGTTTCACATGAGTTAAAGACACCTCTGGCACTGATTCAGGGTTATGCAGAAGGCTTACAGGAATGTGTGCAGGACGATCCGGAGAGCAGAAATTTCTATTGTGAGGTCATTACAGATGAAGCAGAGAAGATGAACCGCATGGTAAAGAAACTTCTTACTTTGAATCAGCTGGAATTTGGGAATGATGCTATTGTGATGGAACGGTTTGATATCACCGAACTGATACGTGGAGTAACTGCCAGTAATGCCATTATCTTAGAACAGAAGGGAGCTATTCTGGAATTTGACGAGCAGCCGTTTTTTGTATGGGCGGATGAATTTAAGATAGAAGAAGTTATAACCAATTATCTGAGCAATGCAATCAACCATTTGGAAGGTGAAAACCGGATTAAAATTTCTTATGAATGTAAGCAGGATGTAGTAAGAGTCAGCGTGTTTAATACCGGAAAGCCGATTCCGGAAGAAGACATTGATAATATCTGGATTAAATTCTATAAGGTAGATAAAGCAAGAACCAGAGCTTATGGAGGCAGCGGAATTGGTCTGTCCATTGTAAAAGCAATTATGGATTCCATGCATCAGCAGTGCGGAGTCATTAACCATGAGGATGGTGTGGAATTCTGGATAGAATTAGACACCAGCAATCGCGATGATAACGAGGAAGAACGTGAAATAACTATTGCCTGAAAGCCGGAAAAATGCTAACATGGGAATAGATTGATAAGTTAAGGAGTGCCTATGAGAGACAGAAAGATAAAAACAACGGCATGTGTGCTGTTGGCTGCGTTATTATTAGGCGGATGCGGAGAGCAGCCGATTGAATTAACAGAGCAGGAAGAACAGACAATTGTAGATTATGCAGCACATGTAGTATCAAAGTATAATATAAAGCAGCAGGATGGAATTGTAAGACTATCGAAGAGTGAAGAGACAACAGAGACTGCAGATACCGAGGCTGTGGAACAGCCGGATTCCACTGAGCAGATGCCATCAGAAGGTGGAGATGCAACAGGAACTCCGGAGAATGCGGCATCGGACAACAGTGTGTCCTTAAACGATGCAGTGGCAATACCGGGCATTGATGTGCAGTATACTGGGGCAGAATTTGCTTCCGTCTATCAGCAGGATTCGTCTTATATCGTAGAGCCGACCGCTGGAAATAAGTATCTGGTTTTACATTTTCATTTAAACAATGCCGGAACCGAAGCAGTTGATTGTGATATGTTAAGCCGCAAGGTGTCATTCCGCATGACATTAAATGACAGCGTGGAAGCTGTTGCACAGGTCTCAATTCTGTTAAATGACCTTGGCACATATCAGGGGACTATTGAAGCAGGAAGTGGCACAGATACGGTTTTACTCTTTGAGGTGCCGGAAGGTACACCGGAAGATTTGAGTAAAATCTCTCTGGAAGTAGTCGAAAACACGGTACATAAGACCTGTAATCTATAAAATAGTAAAAATATCTAAAGAATTGTAAAAAAACGGTGCATTTTTATGTAATATTATGTTATAATTTGAAATAGAAATATTCTAAGAAATGACCTTGGGAGGAAAACATAAATGGAGACAAATATTCTGTTAGAAAATGGTACGAACGAACTGGAAGTGCTGGAGTTTACTTTAGGGGATAATCATTACGGAATTAACGTAGCGAAGATTCGTGAGATTTTATCCTATCAGCCGGTAACCCCGGTACCAAATGCACATCCGAGTGTGGAAGGAATCTTTATGCCACGAGATACCATGCTGACGGTAATCAGCCTGAGAAGATGTCTGGGTATGCAGGATGAAGAAGGAAAAGGTTTGTTTATTATCACAAACTTTAATAAATTAAATATTGCATTCCATGTAGATCAGGTTATTGGAATTCATCGTGTCTCCTGGTCAGAGATTATCAAACCGGATGCAACGATTAATGTCCAGGACAAGGGTGTATCAACCGGAGTCATTAAACTGGATGGACAGTTGATTGTTATTCTTGACTTTGAAAAAATTATTTCTGATATCAGCCCGGAAACAGGACTTAAGGTATCTGATGTAGAGCATCTGGAAAATCGTAACCGTAATGATTCCCCGATTATGATTGCAGAGGATTCCCCCTTATTAAGTAAATTGATTACAGATTGTCTGAAGAAAGCAGGTTATACCAACCTGAATGTCAATATGAACGGACAGGAAGCATGGGACAAGCTTTGTGCTTATGAGAAAGCTGGCAATGTAAAAGATAAAGTACATTGTATTATTACTGATATCGAGATGCCATTGATGGACGGACACCGGTTAACAAAACTGGTAAAAGAGAACGATAACATGCATGATATTCCGGTAATCATTTTCTCTTCCCTGGTAAATGATGAAATGAGAAGAAAAGGTGAATCACTCGGAGCAGACGCCCAATTGACTAAACCGGAGATTGGAAGTCTGGTACAGGCTATCGACAGACTGATTGACCAGACTGGAAAGTAAGGAAAGAACGCAGACAAAGGGGTGTGATGTTACATCACATCCCTTTCCTTTACGCTGTCCGGCATCTGCTGGGAGATGTTGTGGCAGACCCTGTAAGCAGATATACAGGCAACTTGGATACATGGAGGTATAAATTTGAGTAAGAGTGAAGATTATCTGGACGATTTGCTGAATTCAGTTTCAGATGCTAACAGAAGAAATAATAAGAAGGATATCGAGAATTTGATTCAATCAATGAATGAAGAAGCTGCAAAGCCAAGAGAGCGGGAGAAAAAAACGGTAGAGAAGAAACACGAGGATTACTCCGGCACAGGTTTCCTGCATGAATTTGAACAGGAGCTGGCAACAGGAGCAGCAGATGATTTCCTGCAGGAATTCGAAATGGAATTAGACGAAGAGGCATCAAATCAGGCAGATATTGATGTCAATGAAGACCAGACATCCGATATGGAGGCAGCTTTTGCAACAAAACAGCCGGAAGCAGCAAACCAGTCAGAAGAAACCAATCAGCTGCGGGATGCTTCAGAGCCAGTCTCATCAGAGGGCACAGATATGGCAACAGATGGGTCTGCACCGTCAGATATGATGGAAGATGTGGATGACATCATGGACGCTGTCCGGAAGAAAGTGGGCGATTCCGGAGAGGAAGAACATATGGATACGTCGAAAACACCGGAAGATGATGCTTCCGAGGAAGAAGAGCCTCTGGGCTTTTTTGATACGCTGGATGAAGATTCGGCGGCAGAGATACCAGAAGCATCAAAGACAGAATCTGAGGAAGAGGAACCACTTCTTTCAGAAGATGATGATGCCATTAATCTTATGGATATGTTATCCGGAGATGCTGACTTATCCGATATCGGCGATTTGCTGAAAGCAGATGAAAATGGAGAAGAATTAGAGCATTCAGAAGATGAGGACAGTGAGGTCCAGGATGAATTTGAACGCCTTGGAAGTATCGAAGAATTAAAGGATTTAAAGGAAGCAAAGGAAAAGAGAAAAAAACAGGGATTCTTCAGTAAAATTATGTCCGTTTTATTTGGACCGGATGAAGAAGAGGATGATACAAAGATTGCAGAAGATGACAGCCTTGGCAGCATTTCATCCGAAAATAGAGAAATCTTAAAAGAGATGGATGCAGACGAGGGAGCCGGTAAGAAGGGAAAGAAAGAGAAGAAAAAGAAAGAGAAAAAAGAAAAGAAGGAAAAGGCGAAGAAGGAGAAGGCGCCAAAGGTAAAGAAAGAGAAGCCTCCAAAAGAAATAGACCGTACGCCGCCTCTTCCGAAGAAGCCGGTTATTCTGATTTTTATTATGGCACTTTCCCTTCTAATCTTGATTTTGCTGGGAAGCTCCAATTTACAGTATGGACAGGATATGCAGCAGGCAAAGGATGATTTTGCAAGCGGCTCCTATGTAACAGCATTCCAGACCGTAGCCGGTTCTTCTGTAAAGGGAAAAGACGAGAATTTCTATAAGAAAGCACAGGTGCTGGCTTCCATACAGAGCGAATATCAGTCTTATGAGAGCTTAAGCGGAATCAATGAAAATGAAATGGCTTTGGATGCGTTGATTCGTGGATATGGCAGATGCGTAGATGGTGCAGACCTGGCTCAGGAATATGAGATAACAGATGAAATGGCAGGACTGAAGAATCAGATTTTGCAGCAGTTATCAGACCATTTTGGTGTATCAGAGGAAAAAGCAGCAGAATTGCATGCCATGACAAAGAGAACAGATTATACAAAGGCAATTCAGGAGATACTTGCAGCAGCAGGACTGGAATAGGAGAACATTATGATAGCAATTATTGACTATGATGCAGGAAACTTAAAGAGTGTGGAAAAAGCATTAGCATATCTGGGCGAGGAAAGCGTAATTACAAGAGATTTTCATACCATTGAACAGGCAGATAAGGTGATTTTACCGGGCGTTGGTTCTTTTGGTGTGGCAATGGATAATCTGAAACGCTATGAACTGGACAAGGTCATCCATGAAGTATGCGAAAGAAAAGTGCCATTCCTTGGAATCTGCCTCGGACTTCAGCTGATGTTTGAAGGAAGCGAAGAGTCAGAAGGAGTAGAAGGACTTGGACTTTTAGAGGGAAAGATTGTACGGATTCCGGATACCTATGGACTGAAAATTCCGCATATCGGTTGGAATTCCCTGCATTTACAGAATAATGGAAGACTATTTCAGGATGTGCCGATGGATGCCTATGTATATTTCGTGCATTCTTATTATTTACAGGCAAAGTATGAAGAAATTGTAAAAGCAACTACAGAATATGGAGTCACTATTCATGCATCTGTGGAGCAGGACAACATCTTTGCCTGCCAGTTCCATCCGGAGAAGAGCAGCTCCGTTGGACTGAAGATACTTAAGAACTTTGCGTCATTACAGGGAGGTGTGAAATAATGTTTACCAAGAGAATTATTCCATGTCTGGATGTCAATGATGGAAGAGTTGTAAAAGGTGTGAACTTTGTGAATTTAAGAGATGCCGGTGACCCGGTGGAAATTGCGGCAGCCTATGATAAAGCCGGAGCAGATGAAGTGGTATTTCTGGATATTACAGCATCTTCGGATAACCGTAATACAGTAGTAGATATGGTAAGACGTGTAGCGGAAAATGTATTTATTCCATTTACCGTAGGCGGAGGAATCCGCTGTGTAGAAGATTTTAAAGTGCTGCTTAGGGAAGGCGCAGACAAGATTTCCATTAATTCTTCTGCAATTAATACACCACAGTTAATCAGTGATGCGGCAGACAAATTCGGAAGCCAGTGTGTGGTTGTTGCCATTGATGCGAGAAGAAGAGAAGATGGCAGCGGCTGGAACATTTATAAAAATGGCGGAAGAATTGATGTAGGTATTGATGCGGTAGAATGGGCAATGAAAGTCGAGAAGCTTGGAGCCGGAGAAATTCTTTTGACCAGTATGGACTGTGATGGCACGAAAGCCGGTTACGATTTGGAACTGACCAGACAGATTGCAGAAAATGTATCTATCCCGGTCATTGCTTCCGGTGGAGCCGGAACGAAAGAGCATTTCTATGAAGCTTTGACAGAAGGTAAAGCAGATGCAGCACTGGCAGCATCATTATTCCATTATAAAGAACTTGAAATTATGGACCTTAAGAATTATCTTGCAGGTCGCGGGGTATCAGTAAGGAGATAAAACTATGGCAATGATTACCAATGACTGGCTGGACAGTGTATCTGCCGAGTTTAAAAAGCCATATTACAGAGATTTATATGATTTTGTAAAAAAAGAATACAGCACCCATGTGGTATATCCACCGGCAGATGATATCTTTAATGCCTTGCACTTAACACCGCTTTCAGAAGTAAAGGTGCTGATTTTGGGACAGGATCCATACCATAATGAACATCAGGCACATGGTCTTAGTTTTTCCGTACTGCCGGATCAGAAAGAGATTCCACCATCTTTACAGAACATCTATAAAGAACTACAGGATGACCTTGGCTGCTATATCCCTGACAATGGTTATCTGGAAAAATGGGCAAAGCAGGGTGTATTATTATTGAACACGGTTCTGACCGTCCGTGCACATCAGGCGAATTCCCATCAGGGCAAAGGATGGGAGCATTTTACGGATGCCATTATCCAGGCGGTCAATGCCCAGGATCGACCAGTTGTCTATATGCTGTGGGGCAGACCGGCACAGAGCAAAATTCCGATGCTTACCAATCCGAAGCATCTGATATTAAAAGCACCTCATCCAAGCCCGCTTTCGGCATACCGTGGTTTCTTCGGATGCAAACATTTCTCACAGGCGAATGCATTTTTAGAAGAGCATGGAGTAGCACCGATAGACTGGCAGATTGAAAATTTGTAGGATGGATTTTAATGTTGACTTGATACCAATAATGTTGAATAACAAAGCATTGCAGGATTTAACAGGTTTCTATGTCAGGCATAAAATACCGCAGTTCTAAATTACATATTTTTCTTTTTACAATATAAAGTGTCTTTCCAATGTTTGACAAACTATCCGCACGGTTCGTCAAAAGGACGGATGTATGACACAATTTATTAGGGGCACTTAGAATTTCGTATTGCAACCGGCAACGCCGGCACAGGATGTGCCGGCGAGGTG
The DNA here is from genome assembly GCF_003435965.1 of Roseburia sp. AF42-8. Taxonomy (NCBI): domain Bacteria; kingdom Bacillati; phylum Bacillota; class Clostridia; order Lachnospirales; family Lachnospiraceae; genus Roseburia; species Roseburia sp. AF42-8. The sequence goes on along the minus strand of NZ_QTVB01000010.1, from coordinate 75,101 downwards.
CAATCTGAACATGGATGTGAATTTGCACCGGTTGCCGGGCAAAACACAATATGTTTCGAAATTCTTAGTGCCCCTTATAAATCTTGTGTAACATCCGTCTTTGGCGGACAGTGCGGATAGTCAGTCAAAGCAACGGAAAGACATTTTGTAATCAAGAAAAATATGTGCTAAGAACTGCAGGTATTTCATGTCGAATCAACATAGAACCCCATGAAATCCTGTTATTCTTCGAATTGCCAACATGGTATCCAGCCAACATAAAAAATTATTCCTAAAATGAGGAGTGCCCCGACATCTTTCGGATGCCGAGGCTATTATGAAAAAATATATCTAAAAACATGAGTTTCTTTTGATGGTTCTATAGTATGCTATAAATATGACAAAACTATGAACAAACCATAAAAACTTTGTGAAAAGTTACAATAGATGAAAAAAATCACATAAAAAGTTGTGAATTTTACACAATGTTGCAATCCTGTGCCTAAAATGCTATAATAGCATTAACAATAGGCAGACGTGGGACAAGGATGTTACACATCAGATATCAAAGGAGTGATTATATGATAGGCATTTCAAATTATGATTCGAATTCAATTAACACATTGTTTTCCGGATTATCAAATGGAAGCAGAACTTCAAACAGCGGTTTGTTAGGAATTAATATTGCTGACTATTCTGCAATTCGTACCGGTTCCTATTTTAAACTGATGAAGGCATATTATGGTGGAAATGATTCTGCCAGCAAGATTGTAGAGACAAACAAGAAGACTTCAACGTCTACTGCAAAGGATGATACTAAGACATTAGCAAAAATTGAAGATGCTGCGGAAGAGTTGAAGGGTGCATCCGATGCTTTACTGGATAAGACCAAGAAGTCTGTATTTAACAAAGTAACAACAACCGATGCAAAGGGTAATACCACAACAGATTATGATAAAGACGCAATTTATAAGAAAGTAAGTGCTTTCGTAGACAGCTACAATAACCTGCTGAAGAAATCAGAAGATTCCAATACCAATGGAATTCTCAATGCAGTTTCTTCCATGGTTCGGACTACGGATTCCAATGAAAAGTTACTTTCTAAGGTTGGAATTACCGTTGGTGCAGATAACAAACTCAGTATTGATGAGGATACCTTTAAGAAGGCAGATATGTCTTTGGTAAAATCTTTGTTCAATGGAAATGGTTCCTATGGATATCAGGTATCTGCAAAAGCATCTTTGGCAGATTATTATGCAGAACGGGAAGCATCCAAGGGCAATACATATGGTAATACAGGTACATATACCTACAATTATAATACCGGAGAGATTTATAATACGACAACCTAAGTGACCGGTTAATAATTATGATTCGCATAATGACGGTGTAAATGTCAGGTATAAATAATATATGCAAATAACAAGAAATGTGTGTTACAGGAAAGCAATTTTCGGTAAAGCAAAAAAGCAGGTGTTCCGATTGGAACACCTGCTTTCTATCTTAAAAGCTATTTTTAGTTATCATTCTCGTCTTCTTCACTCATGGAGTAAACCTGACGTTTTCTTGCCATTTCATCACTTTCTAAGTATTCATCGTAAGTGGTAATCTTATCAATGAGTCCGCCATTTGGAAGAAGCTCCATAATGCGGTTGGCAGTGGTCTGTGTGAACTGGTGGTCACGGGAAGCGAAGAGTACAACACCCGGGAATTTAATCAGACCGTTGTTTAATGCGGTAATGGACTCCATGTCTAAGTGGTCGGTAGGCTCATCTAAGATTAAGACATTGGAAGCCTGAATCATCATACGGGAGAGCAGTACACGCACTTTTTCTCCTCCGGAAAGGACTCTCATTTTCTTCATGCCGTCTTCACCGGCGAAAAGCATTCTTCCTAAGAAACCACGTACATAAGTAGCATCTTTGATCTCGGAATACTGGGTCAGCCAGTCTGTGATAACAAGGTCAGTATCAAAGATTTCGGTATTGTCCTTCGGAAAATAGGACTGGGAAGTCGTAACACCCCATTTGTAAGTTCCTTCATCCGGCTCCATTTCACCGGCAAGAATCTTAAAGAGGGTAGTCTTGGCAAGCTCGTTGCTTCCGACAAAAGCTACTTTATCATCATGTCCTAAGATAAAGGATACATTGTCTAATACTTTTACGCCATCGATAGTTTTGCTTAGCCCCTCTACGGTAAGAACCTCATTACCGATTTCACGCTGTGGGCGGAAATCAATGTAAGGATATTTACGGCTGGAAGGTTTGATTTCATCCAGCTCGATTTTTTCAAGGGCACGTTTTCTGGAAGTTGCCTGTTTGGATTTGGAAGCATTCGCAGAGAAACGGGAAATGAACTCCTGTAACTCTTTAATCTTTTCTTCCTTCTTTTTATTGGCTTCTTTCATCTGCTTAACAAGAAGCTGGCTGGACTCATACCAGAAATCGTAGTTACCGGCATATAACTGAATCTTGCCATAATCGATATCGGCAATATGAGTACATACCTTATTTAAGAAGTAACGGTCGTGGGATACGACGATTACAGTGTTGTTAAAGTTGATTAAGAATTCTTCCAGCCATGCAATGGCATCTAAGTCTAAGTGGTTGGTCGGCTCGTCTAAGAGCAGAATGTCCGGATTACCGAATAATGCCTGGGCTAAGAGCACCTTAACCTTGGTAGCACCCGGAAGGTCACGCATAGTGGTGTAGTGGTCTTCTGTCGGGATGCCAAGACCATTTAATAACATGGCAGCATCGGATTCTGCATTCCAGCCGTCCATTTCAGCAAATTCGCCTTCCAGTTCACTGGCACGGATACCATCTTCATCGGAAAAATCCTCTTTTGCATAGATAGCATCCTTCTCCTTCATGATATCATAGAGACGTTTATTTCCCATGATAACCGTATCTAAAACGGAGTACTCATCATATTTGAAGTGATCCTGCTGCAGGAAGGAAAGACGTTGTCCCGGTGTAATAACCACATCGCCGCTGGTGGAGTCTAATTGTCCGGATAAAATCTTTAAGAAAGTAGATTTACCGGCACCATTGGCACCAATTAGACCGTAGCAGTTGCCTTCCGTGAATTTAATATTTACATCTTCAAACAAGGCTTTCTTCCCGATTCGTAAAGTTACATTGTTTGCACTTATCATAATCAAATCTCCTGACTCTTTGAATTTACGGTGCTTTCATGCTTATGCACCAATTCGTATCATACTAGAAAAACAGTGGAAAAGCAACTAAAACTTCTTATAGAAGAAATTCGTGATTGTTCTTCATTTCGTACAGTCCATAATCTTGATAATCGACAAATAAAATGCTAAAATGTGATTTAGGTCGATAAGACATAAGTTTTTTATTTAAATAAGGAGGAATAAATAATGTCCAGAGCAAAACAATCAATGGACGGTAATACAGCAGCAGCTCATGTAGCTTATGCATACACAGACGTTGCAGCTATTTATCCTATTACCCCGTCCAGTCCAATGGCTGACTCCGTAGACCAGTGGTCCGCAGCAGGTCAGGAGAATATCTTTGGAAATCAGGTTAAAGTCGTAGAAATGGAATCAGAGGCAGGAGCAGCAGGTGCCGTACATGGTTCTCTTGCAGCAGGTGCTTTAACCACTACATTTACCGCATCCCAGGGTCTTTTATTAATGATCCCTAATATGTACAAAATCGCTGGAGAGCAGCTTCCATGTGTATTTGATGTATCAGCACGTACCGTTGCAACCCAGTCCTTAAATATTTTCGGTGATCACAGTGACGTATATGCTTGTCGTCAGACAGGTTTCGCTATGTTATGTGAGACAAACCCACAGGAAGTTATGGACTTAAGCCCAGTTGCTCATCTTGCAACAATTGAAGGAAAAGTTCCATTCATCAACTTCTTCGATGGATTCCGTACATCTCATGAGATTCAGAAAATCGAGAAATGGGATTACGCAGATTTGAAAGAAATGTGCAACATGGACGCTGTAAAAGCATTCCGTGAGCATGCATTAAACCCAGAACATCCAGCTATGCGTGGTTCTCATGAAAATGGAGACGTTTTCTTCCAGCATCGTGAAGCTTGTAATACAGCTTACAATGAGTTACCGGCTATCGTTGAGAAATACATGGGCAAAATCAATGAAAAACTTGGTACAGATTATGACTTATTCAACTACTATGGAGCAGCAGATGCAGACCGTGTTATCGTAGCAATGGGATCTATCTGTGACGTAGCAGAAGAAGTAATCGACTACTTAACAGCAGCAGGAGAGAAAGTCGGATTAATCAAAGTTCGTCTGTATCGTCCTTGGGTATCTGCTTCCTTATTAAAAGTTCTTCCAAAGACTGCAAAGAAAGTTGCTGTTCTTGACAGAACAAAAGAGCCAGGAGCATTAGGAGACCCATTATACTTAGACGTAGCTACAACATTACGTGAAGCAGGATTAAACGACGTTGTATTATGCGGCGGCCGTTACGGATTAGGATCTAAGGATACTCCTCCTTCATCTGTATTCGCTATCTACAAAGAACTGGAAAAAGATGCTCCAAAGAGCAGATTTACAGTAGGTATCGTAGATGACGTTACAAACTTAAGCTTACCAGAGGTTAAGCCAGCACCTATCACATCTGCAGAAGGAACTGTAGAGTGTAAGTTCTGGGGTCTTGGTGGAGACGGTACTGTAGGTGCGAACAAGAACTCTACTAAGATTATCGGTGACCACACAGATAAATACATCCAGGCATACTTCCAGTATGACTCTAAGAAGACCGGTGGTGTAACAATTTCCCACTTAAGATTCGGTGACAAGCCAATCAAGAGCCCATATTACATCAACCAGGCTGACTTCGTAGCATGCCACAACCCATCTTATGTAACCAAAGGATTCAAGATGGCCCAGGATGTTAAACCAGGCGGAGTATTCATGATTAACTGCCAGTGGTCCGACGAAGAGTTAGCTCATCATCTGAATGCTGAAGCAAAGAAATACATTGCTGATAACAACATTCAGTTATATACAATCAATGCAATTGACAAAGCAATTGAAATTGGTATGGGTAAACGTACCAACACAATTTTACAGTCTGCATTCTTCAAACTTGCAAACGTTATGCCTATCGACGATGCAGTAGAATTCATGAAAGCAGCAGCTAAGAAATCCTACGGTAAGAAGGGTGATGCTGTCGTAGAAATGAACTACAAAGCTATCGACGCTGGTGTAGACGCAGTACATAAGGTTGAAGTTCCAGCATCCTGGTCTAACCCAGAAGCAGATCCAGCTCCGAAGGAATTAACCGGACGTCCTGAGACTGTTAAGATGGTAAGAGACTTAATGGAGCCAATCTCCAAGATGGACGGAGACAGCCTTCCAGTATCTGCATTTGCAAAGAATCCGGATGGACAGTTCGAACATGGCGCAGCAGCATATGAGAAACGTGGTACAGCCGTAACCGTTCCTACATGGGATGCTGAGAAATGTATTCAGTGTAACCAGTGTGCATTCGTATGTTCACATGCAACCATTCGTCCATTCATGTTAGACGAAGCAGAAGTAAAAGCTGCTCCAGAGCAGACAAAACTTGCTGATACAAAGCCAAAGGCTGGCGAGTACAAATATACAATGAGCGTATCTCCATTAGACTGTATGGGATGTGGTGAGTGTATTACTGTATGTCCAGTAGGCGCAATCGAAATGGTTCCTCAGGAATCACAGGCAGATCAGCAGCCAGTATTCGATTACTTAGTAGCAAACGTTGGAAAGAAACCTGGTATGCCGGCAGACAATACCGTTAAAGGTCCCAGTTCAATCAGCCATTGCTTGAGTTCTCAGGCTCTTGTGCAGGTTGTGCAGAGACATCTTACGCTCGTTTGATTACTCAGTTATTTGGTGAGCATATGTATATTTCCAATGCAACAGGATGTTCTTCTATCTGGGGCGGTCCTGCAGCAACATCACCATATACAGTAAACAAAGATTCCAAGAAAGGTCCGGCTTGGGCAAACTCCTTATTCGAGGATAACGCTGAGCATGGTTTTGGTATGGAAATCGGACAGAAAGTTCTTCGTGAGCAGGCAATTGCAAGCGCTAAGAAATGTGCTGAGTCTGATAAAGCAAGCGCAGAATTAAAGGCTGCATTTGACAAGTTCGAAGAGACTAAGAATGATACAAAAGCTAATACACCTGCAACAGAAGCATTAGTTGCTGAGTTAGAGAAAGCTGCAGCAGCAGGATGCCCGGATGCTAAGGATGCATTAGATAAGAAGAATTACCTTGCTAAGAAGTCCGTATGGATCTTCGGTGGTGATGGATGGGCTTACGATATCGGCTTCGGCGGATTAGACCATGTACTTGCTTCCGGTGAGAACGTAAACGTAATGGTATTCGATACAGAGATGTACTCTAATACAGGTGGACAGGCTTCTAAAGCTTCTAACATCGGTGAGGTTTGTCAGTTCGCTGCTTCTGGTAAAGAAGTTGGCAAGAAGAGTCTTGCAGAAATCGCTATGAGCTACGGCTATGTATATGTAGCACAGATCGCTCTTGGTGCAAATATGGCAAATGCTGTTAAGGTAATTGCTGAAGCAGAAGCATACAACGGACCTTCACTTATCATCGGATATGCTCCATGTGAGTTACACGGTGTTAAGGGTGGAATGAACCACTGCCAGGATGAGATGAAGAAAGCAGTAGCAGCAGGTTACTGGAACTTATTCTCATACAACCCGGCATTGAAAGCAGAAGGAAAGAACCCATTCACATTGACTTCTAAGCCAGGTGATGGATCTTACCAGGATTTCTTAAATAACGAGACACGTTACAGCAGATTAACACGTTCCTTCCCAGACAGAGCAGAAAAACTGTTCAAAGCATCTGAGGAAGCTGCAAAGGCTCGTTATGAACATCTGTTAAGATTAGTTGAACTTTACAAATAAGATTAGCTGATTAGACAGAAGAATCTGACGATTAAGTAAAATAAAAGAGACGTAATTTACAGAAGTGTAAGTTACGTCTCTTTTTTTACTTTATAAGAACGATATCAAATTAAATTAGTCTGATTATTTCGTTAGAAAAAATCAAATCTATATGCCAGAATATGACATAATTCTATACAAAAAAAATATATACTTGCATTCAACACAAAAGAAAAATCACATGCATGAAAAGACAGGGGAAGGTCATAATAAGGGCAGCAAAAGAATAACAGGGGGTGCAGTTTGTGGCAGATAAGGATTTCCGCAAGCTGAAACGCTGGGAGTTGATTGAAATTATAGAGGGACTCCAGAAGGATTTGCAGGAAACTACAGAAGAAAATGACGGGAATAAGGACAAGAAAATAGAATTAGATGTGGCACTTCAAAGTATACGGGCGGAACAGGCTCACAGAGAGAAGAAGCAGCATCTTTTCAGTGCACTCGGAATACTGCTTGTGGTGGCAGCAATTTCAGTATTGATTGCAACAAGATTAGTACCGGTATTGCAGGTTTCGGGCAAGAGCATGGAACCGGCATTAGAGAATGGTGAACTGGTAGTAATAAAGAAAACCACAAAAATCAAACAGGGAGATATCGTCGGCTTTTACTATCAGAGTAAGATTCTTGTAAAAAGGGTCATAGGAACTGCAGGTGATTGCATAGATATAGACGAAGACGGCAATGTATATGTAAATGGTGAAAAATTAGATGAACCATATGCAATAAAGAAAGATTTAGGGGAATGTGATATTAATTTTCCTTATCAGGTGCCGGAAGGCAAATATTTTGTGATGGGAGACCATCGTTCGGTATCGGTTGACAGCCGGAGTTCAGCCATTGGGTGTGTGGCAGAAGATCAGATAATTGGAAAGGTGGCTTTTCGATTCTGGCCATTGAGTAAAATGGGATTCCTTAAATAGGGAGAGATAGGGATATGCAGGAAAATGTAAGAAAACATGTAAAGAAAGCAGAAGAAAAGAGAAAAATCCGCAGAAGAACAAAAGTTTTACTGGGGATATGCTGCGTTCTTGTGGCGGTGGGTGTAGTCTGGGGACTGATTCTTCCGGGACTTGCAGCAACAGGAAATAAGGAAACAGAGCAGATATCAGCCGGAGGCACGATTAGTGAGCGTATTAACTTGAGTGTTTCACAGAAGAGTCCGGATGATGGGAAAAATGGACAGACTTTATATGCAACTGTCAGTGCAACCAACTCAAATCCGACAGATACAGAGCTGGTACCGGTTCGTATCCGGATTAGTGATTTGCCGGAAGGAGTTACATTGACCGGTTTTGAAGAAAGTGATGTTATGCAGGTTACTTATAAAGCGGTCAGTGAAACAACAGAAGAAACACTGGAAGTAAAACTGGTAGAAGAAGATGATGTGACTTACATAGAGTTTGAGCCACCTGCAGGTTCAACTGTTTCCTTCGACTTGCAGTTTAATTCTTTAAATGGAATTATGGAAAAAGATTCCAAGGTCACATTGACACCGGAGATTCCGGATCAGAAAGACAATGATGTGATTTCTGAACCGGCAGAATTAATCTGGCATGGAACGAATCTCTGGCAGGATTTGAAAAAAACTGTCAGCAAGGAAATTATTCCGGTGAATGGAAAGACCAATAAGCTGGAAGGAACATTAGATTATAGAATCACTGCAAATAGTATGAATCCATGCGGAGTTGGTGATACAGGAGCAATCTGGACAGATCATGTAGAGCTGAGTGATGTATTGACATTACCGGATGGAATCAGTTTTCCGGAAGAAACCAGGGTCAGTGAAGATGGAGCTTCCATTGTGGATAGCAATGGAAATGTGATTTTCCAGTTTACTGATCTTCAGGGAGGAACCGTTACAAGTCTGACATTGGATGGAAAAACAGTTATATATAAGATTAGTGTGCCGAACCAGCATATGACAGATGGTGTGCCAACAAGAGAACAGGAGCATCTGAATGTAAGCGCAAGTCTGAATGTATCAAAATTAGTATTAACAGATAATTACATTACAACAGCCGCAGAAAAAGTTAAAGAAGATGTAATTACAAATCATGTTGATTTTGAATCTGTTCCCTATAAAGAATATGAACACACAAAATTGTCTGCAGATGTAAAGTCAAGACCGGAAATAAAAGAGGACTTTAGGATTGTTAAGACGGCGGATAAGAAAGAAGTAATTGCCGGAGATACCATTAATTATACGATTACGCTAGAAAATACAGGAAACAATCCGATTAAAGGAGAAGCTTCAGATGGAAGCGTTTATAAGGTGACAGATAAATTGCCGGAGCATCTGACATTGACATCGGAGCAGATACAGGCAATCCGTGATAAAGGAGCAGAGTATGACGAAGCAGCCAGAACAATAAGTTTTACACCTGGTACATTAAAAGCCGGTGAAAAGGTCTCATTTACTTTTGCAGCTAATGTAAAAAGCCAGGAAGAAATGGCAAAGTATAAAAATAATACTTCCATTCATAATAAAGCTTCTTATAAAGATAAGAGTTCAACAATAACGGTTGTTTATAAAAAACCGGAGCTCAATATTGTAAAGAAAGTGGAAGAACCAGGTGACGGGTTACATGTAAAAAATGGTGATTTAGTTACTTATACGATAACGATTGAAAATATGGAAGATTATAAAACCATTGAGCAGACGTTAGAAGATACTCTGCCAAAAGGACTTATTTTCCAGTATGTTATAGATAAGAATGGAGCACAGGTTCCGGAGGGCGAGACGGATTTTGTGGCAGAGTCAACCAATGCGACCGGTGGATGCCGCAATGTTGGCTTAAAGATAAATGATAAAATATTGACATTTTCTCTTGGCAGGCTGAATGCAAAGGAGAAGGTAACCATTAAGTATGTATGTAAGGTTGATGTTAATGAACTGCCGGAGGCTTCTGATTATCATTTTAAGAATTATGTAAAGAGTACTTCAACCGGTGAGAATTCTGAAATTGTAATTGAGACTGAAAATCCGATTACAGTAGATAAGAAGGTTAATGGCGGGGAAGGTGGAGAAACCTTTAAAGCAGAGGAATTATTTAAATACAGCATAACGATTACAAATGCTGATGGAGATGCCGCATATAAGAAAGGCGGACTGTCATTGACAGATGATATGCCATATCATGTCTTTCCTTCGGATGAATACAAGATTTATAAGGCAAAGCAGGCAGGAACGTTAAATTCCAGATATCCTAAAAATGATGAGGAACTGGTAGAGGTTGGTGTCAGCTGGAAAGAGTATGTAGAAAATACATCTGACTGGGGAACTTATTATACAAAAATAAATGGTGAATACGTGCAGATAAGGAGATACTGGATTGGCAAGAGCAATGGAATGAATATCAGTGCACATAAAGGAATCCGTTTAATCTGGAAGATTGGCACCATGTTACCGGGTGAGGTAATTGAAAAAGAATTCAATGCTTACATTTATATGGATGATAAAGAGAATGAACAGACGGGAACCTTTACTTATACCAATAGTGCAACCGTAAATGGAATGAAGGATACAGTAACGGTAAAAGGGAAACCGGAAGGAAAAAAGGAGCTGGATCAGGCGGTAGATGTGCAGAAGAGTGTGTGGGCAATTCTGGATCAGTTCCATCAGTGGAAGACCAGCCAGTTAAAAGATAAGTCCATATTCTCTAAGAGTGTAAATGAAGGAAATTATCTCGGAAATTATGTGATTTACAATATTACAGTAACAAATACAGGAGAAGATCCCGTTCATATTGATACATTGGAAGATCATATGGCGGATGGTCTGGAATATATTGGAATACGTCCGGGCCTGGGATATACGCTTCCGGTTCGGATTGAAAAGAGCTATAGTGAACCGATTAAGTCAAACGACTGGAACATGGCACAGGTAACCAATATCGATGGCAGAAGTCTGGTAAGGGATGTTACCATTGCAATGACCAATGATGATAAGGAAAATCATATGGTTACCTTTACGATTGGAGACGATGGCAAAGGTTATGATTTGCCGGCAGGAAAGAATCTTTCATTCTTTGTGATGTGCAAGGTAAGTAAAGACGTGGAATTAGATGTTCCAATTACCAATACCGTGGATTTACTGGTAGATAAGGATGTGGAATATCGTGAGAATCCGAATGACATTACAATGAGAGGAACCAGGGATGATTCCAGACAGAATAACGGCACATCGGAAGATAAAGGAATTGTAGGAGAAAAGCATGTTATTTCGTCATCTGTAATGATAACACCGAAGGATGTAATTGTTCCGGGAATTACCAAGAAAGCAGTGTCCTATATACCATCTGGTAAAAATGTGGAAAATGCTGTTGAATTGGAAGAGAAGGACAATATACAGCCGAATGTAACGACAAAGTGGCTGTTGGAGTTACGCAACGATGGAACCATTCCGATCTGCGATTATACAATTAAAGATTCTGTTCAGTCTCCGTTCCATATATTGTCGAAAGAAGAGGCAACCAATAAAACCCTTCACCTGGGACTTGACAAAAATGCTTTTGTACTGACCATTTATGATGAGGATGATAATGTACTTCATAAGTATGATTTGTCTGAAGAAGTATGGAAGCTGATACCGGATAATGCGACCCACGAGTTTTTACTGTATCTGGAGGGAAAAAAATATCAGATCCCTGCAGGTGGAAAAGCGGAGTTTACGGTATATACCAGAAATACAGTATATGAGAACAAGATTTATGAAAATACTGCATATCTCCTGCCGGATGATCCGTTTGATGATAACAGTGTAAAAATGGGAGAACTGGTGACGGATGACAGTGGAAAATATATTGGAGTAAAAGCTTCTGATTGTGTTTATGCATTGGGTGATTACGGTTCATTCTCATGGAAAACGGTAGAGGAAACCGGTAATTCAGATAACCGGGGAAGCGGCTATCTTGGACTGGAAGGAAAGAATTACATTTATCTGGATGAAGATGGAAAAGATGTGATTTACACCAACAATATTGAAAATGTCAGCAATAACTCCTTTACACAGATGGTTATTGTAGACAGTATGCCACATATAAATGATACCGGAGTACTGAACCAGAAAGAAAAACGAGGAAGTGAATTCTCTGTTGCATATGCTGAAGGACTGGAACTCTGGGTAACTGAGGAGAGCGGCACAAAACGGCAGATGGAAGAAGGCGTGGATTATTTTGTGGAATTTTCAAATCTGGTAAGCTTTACTGAAGCTGATATGTCGGGTACTTCAACAGAACAGTGGCATTCCTTCTGGCAGTCAGATGATGTGTCCTTCCGTATAAAGATGGCAGATACCTTTGCATTAAAGAAGGGCTGTATTCTTACCATGAAATATAATGGAGTAGTAGGAGAGAATGCAAACCCGGGTGAGACTGCATGGAACAGCTTCGCATACCAGTATACGGCAGAAGTAAACGGAAATGAAAAAACACTGCGGGCAGAGCCTCCGAAGGTCGGAGTAAAGATTTATAAGAAACCGGTAATTGAGAAAGACGTTCTGGATGCATATGGAAATGAACTTCCATATGATCAGATGAAAACCTTTACTTTTGTATTATATAAAGGTGACTCAACGGATGAAGCTGATTATATTACAGAATTTACCGTATGCCAGGGTGGATCGGTTGCATTGAAGACCATTACAGACCAGAATGGCAATAAGGCGTTGGAAGATGGTCAGGTCTACACGGTAAAAGAAAAACTGGTAAATGGTTATGAGTTAGTTGGAATAGGTCAGAAGGGTACAGAATTAAGCAAAGAAAATAAATATACCTTTACCTATTATGATAATCTTGATAGTATTTCGATTCAGGTTAAGAATCAGGAATACGGTTATGAACTTCCGGCAACAGGAGGAACAGGTACTACTGTTTATACTATAGGTGGTGCAGCAATTATGCTTATGTCATCCCTGTTGTATGGATACCGGATGAGACGGAAAAGAGAAAGGGGGGCAGGCATATAAAGCCCCCTTTTGAGGAAATCCGTTTCAGGTATCAAATATATTAAAAGGTCAAAGAAGGAGAAAGAAGATGAAAAAATTGAAAAAACTTTTTGCAGCAATGGTTGCAATGGTTATGGCATTTGCAATGGGTGTTACTGTTTATGCAGCAGACATTACAATTACAAATGGCGCAGCAGGTTCTGAATATGCGGCATACAGATTGCTGAATGCTACAGATGGTGGTGAAGGAAAATTTGCATACACATTAAATGATAAGTATGCAGCAGCATTGAAAGAAGTAACAGGAAAAACAGAAGATAAGGATGTAATTAATTACATTTCAGGATTAGATGCAGATGGTATTCGTGCATTTGCAGATGCAGTATTTGCAAAAATCAAGACATTAGAGCCGGAAGCAAAAACATCCGATGATAAATTTAGCGGTGTTGATCAGGGTTATTACCTGATTGCAGAAACAAAAACAGGTGATGAAGGTGATACCTATTCCCTTGTTATGTTAGACACAGCTGGAAATGACAGCGTAACTGTAACAACAAAGGAAGACAGACCGGAACTTGAAAAGAAAGTAAAAGAGAAAAATGACTCTACCGGTGCAGAAAGTGACTGGCAGGATGCAGCAGATTACGATATCGGAGATGATGTACCGTTCCAGTTAACCGGTACTGTAGATGCAAAATACGATAACTATGGAAGCTATTATTATGCATTCCATGATACCATGTCTGACGGACTTACTTTCAATGCAGATTCTGTAACTGTAACAGTGGACGGAACAGCAGTAACAACCGGCTATGAAGTAGTTACAGAAGATTTAGATGATAGCTGCACTTTTGAAGTTCGTTTTGCAGATTTAAAGAATATCAAAGCAGTAAAAGCTGGAAGTAAAGTAGTTGTAAATTACACCGCAAAACTGAATGAAAATGCAGTAATCGGTGAAGGTGGAAACACCAACGTATCCAAACTGGAATACAGCAACAATCCTTATGGGGATGGCACAGGTGTAACTCCGGAAGATAAAGTTATTGTATTTACATATAATTTAATTGCAAATAAGGTAGACGGTAACAATGCTCCTCTTGAGGGTGCAGGATTTACCCTTTACAAATTAGACAGCACTACAGGTGATTATGTTGCAGTTGGAAATGAGATTACAGGAGTAACAACCTTCTATTTCAAAGGTGTAGATGCAGGCCAGTATAAATTGGTTGAGACAACTGTTCCGGCAGGATACAATAAAGCAGATGATCTTGTATTTTCAGTAGAAGCAACCTATGATACAACATCAGATAATCCGGAATTAAAGACATTAGTAGTAAAGGATGCTTCTGGAAAGGTTGTTTCAGAAGGAACAGAAGCAATCTTTACAGCAACTTTAAGAACAGGTGCTGTATCCACGGATGTACAGAACTTAAGTGGAACTGAACTTCCTGCAACCGGTGGTATCGGTACTAAGATTTTCTATACCGTAGGTGCAATTATCATGATTGTAGCAGCTGTATTGTTAATTGCAAGAAAACGTACTGCAAAAAACTAGAATTTTAAGATGAACGGCGGTAATTCACCGGGAATTTCCGGTGAACCGCCGGTTTATACACGAACGAGACTGGAAGAAAATTCCCGCTCGCTGGGACTTTGACAGCATTAGGGAGAAATCTATGAAGAGGACATTAAAGAAATTATTTAAGAAAGATAAACTGAATGTAATGTTAGTGTTTGTTTTTATCATAGGTCTCTCCGTGATGCTGTATCCACCAATTAGTTCTTACTGGAATTCAAAAGTCCAGTCAAGAGCCGTTGCGTCTTATAGTAATGCCGTAAAATCACTGACAGAAGAAGAAAAAGACACAATGTTAAAAAAAGCTGATACCTACAATGAAAAATTAAAGGATGTGAACCGGCCATTTCTGAATTATGCAGAGGCTGGCGATTATAACAGCATTCTTGATATTTCCGGCACCGGCATCATGGGTTATGTTACAATTGAAAAGTTAGGTGTGGAACTCCCGATTTATCATGGAACTTCGGAAGGAGTATTACAGGTTGCAGCAGGCCATTTAGAGGGCAGTAGTTTGCCGGTTGGAGGAGAAGGCACACATAGTGTTCTTTCTGCACACAGAGGACTTCCGTCTGCAAGACTTTTTACAAATCTGGATAAAATGGAAGCAGGAGATA
Organism: Roseburia sp. AF42-8; assembly: GCF_003435965.1. Lineage (NCBI taxonomy): Bacteria > Bacillati > Bacillota > Clostridia > Lachnospirales > Lachnospiraceae > Roseburia > Roseburia sp. AF42-8. Next base: position 60,016 of record NZ_QTVB01000010.1, on the reverse strand, counting down.
CCTTTACCGTTACCGTATTGGATCGTAAACTGACTTATCAGGTGAATCAGATTAAAATTGTAGAACCACAGGAAATTAATAATCTTACAATTGAAGATGGAAAAGATTATTGTACATTAATGACCTGCACTCCATATGGAATCAATTCTCATCGGCTGCTGGTAAGGGGTGAGCGGATTTCACAGGAGGAAAGCGGTAACTTTGTGATGGCAGATGGATATCTTGTTAATACTTCTGCAGTTGCAATTGTAGTTGCGATTATATTACTGTTCTGGATTTTACTGGGACTTTTGATTTGGCAGCGGTTTAGTTGGAAGAGGAAAAAGGAGTAGGGAATGAAACAGAAATGGAAGCAGAAATTACCTGGAATTCTGCTTGGACTGGTTTTCCTGGTCGGACTGGGAATCTTTGCATATCCGACTGTGGCAGATCAATGGAATAAATACCATCAGAGCAGGGCGATTGCCAGTTATGAAGAAACTGTTGCAGATATGGATGAAGTAGACTATCAGAAGCTTTGGGAGATGGCAGAGGAATATAATTCCCAGATAGGTAATAATACCTTCGATGGGGATGCGTTTTCGCAGGAAGAACAGAATATGAGAGGAAGTAAATACTGGTCCGTATTAAATCCGGGAGATAATGGGATAATGGGATATATTTCCATCCCGAAAATAGAACAGAGACTTCCGATTTATCATGGAACTTCGGAGGCAGTATTACAGATTGGCGCAGGTCATATGTCCGGAACCAGTCTTCCGGTTGGTGGTGAGGGAAAACATAGTGTACTGGCAGCACACCGCGGACTGCCAAGTGCGAAACTTTTTACCGATATTGACCAGCTTGTAAAAGGTGATAAATTCTATGTGCATGTATTGGATAAGGTGCTTGCATATGAAGTGGATCAGATTCTGCCGATGGTAGAAAAGGATGATACGGATACTTTGACAGATGCAATGAAGAATGTCGAAGGGGAAGATTATGTAACACTTTTCACCTGCACCCCATATGGTGTAAACAGCCATAGACTGCTGGTGCGTGGTCACAGTGTCCCGCATAATGGAGAGGATGATGAGAAGGCAATAGCCAATGAATCTATGCTTCAGACGGTGAAAGATTATTATATGTTATATGCAATACTGGCAGTTGCAGCAGCAATTCTGATTACAGTTTTGATAAAGATTATTCGAGATAGAAAAGCTTCAAGAGGTTCTAAGGAGGGTGGAAAATGAAAAAGTTAAAAATAAAGAAAGGGTATATTGCGGGATTACTGACGTTGTTTTTGGCAGCGGCAGGATTACATGTGGCATCTGCATATGCCACCAATGTAATAGATCCGGCAGAACCTTGTACTTTGACTTTATCTGTGCCGAAGGGCGAAGAATATACGGAAGAACTGAATGGGATGGAACTGCATGCTAAAATATATCAGGTAGCGACTGTGGATGCAGCAGGAGAGTACAGCGAAACATCAGAATTTAAATCCCTCTCTTTAAAAGATGCGGTAAATGGAGATGTTACATGGGAAGAGATGACAGCGAAGGCAGCGGAGCTTGCTTCGGATAAAACCCCGGATACAGAATGCACGATTACGGATGGAACAGGAGAGAAAGAACTGAATTCTGGGATATATCTTGTTGTGGTTGAATCTGCATCAACCGGTTTTTATGAGTATAATTTTAATCCAGGTCTGATTGCGTTGCCGGATAATCAGGCATTTCATTCTGCAGGCGCAGAAAACAAATGGATTTATGAGGTTACAGCAAATCTAAAACCGGAACGTTCTCCACGGTATGGAAGTCTTCTTATACAGAAAAATCTTGATAACTATAATGAGACAATGAAAGAGGTAACCTTTGTATTTTCGATAGAAGCAGTAGATGAAAATGGTAATACGGTATACAGTAATGTAGTATCGACCACACATTCATCGGCAGGAACGAAAGCGGCAATTGCAGATCATATTCCGGCAGGTGCAAAAGTTACTGTGACAGAGGTATATAGTGGGGCTGGTTATAGACTGGTAAGTGAGCCACAGCAGACAGCAGAAATCAGTGCGGATGAAATCGTAACAGTGGAGTTTGATAATACATATGACCATGGATTGAATCCGGGTTACGGAGTGACCAATCATTTCGATTATGATGAAGATGAGGGATGGCAGTGGACACAATTACCGGATAATAGTGTAAAGGAAGAATAAAGGAGGCTGGAATATAAGATGATGAAGAAAAAAACAAAAGTGTTCTGGCTGACTGCAGCAGCATTGGTATTCCTTGCAGGGGCAGCAGTGCCACCGGCAATGGCGTATTTTACAACTTATGTGGAAGCGGAAGGAGGATATCCGATTACACTTGGTAATGAAACTACAATAGAAGAAAAAGTTGAAAATATGGAGAAGCATATCGTACTTACAAATACAGGAGAAAGTGATTGCTTTGTCAGAGTAAAGGTATTCGCAGGAAGTCAGATTACATTAACTATGTCCGGCTTGTCATGGAATCAGGGCGAAGATGGCTATTGGTATTATAGTGATATTGTTCCGGTAAGTGGCAATACAGAAGAACTTTTAGCCAAAATAGCAATACCGGAGGAATATAAAGAGAGTTTTAATGTAGTGGTCGTTCAGGAGTGTACACCGGTTCTCTATGAAGAGGATGGAACACCATATGCAGACTGGAACCGGATTGCAGATACCAGGACAGATATAGGAACTGCAGATGCAAGGGAGGCTGGTGAAGAATGAGCCGATTGAAAAAAGTAATGAAGGGAAGAAAAGGAACCTTTTTATTATTGGGTGCAGCAGTACTTCTTCTGGCAGGAAGTGCGGTTGGAAGTGCGAGAGCAGCACTTACTTACTATAGTGAGAATTATACTGCACAGATGGAAATGTATGATATCGGAGTGACTCTGGTGGAAGAATCTGTCAAGGGTTCTAAGAATATCAGCAGCCGTGATTATGCAGGAAGTGATGATGCCTGGAAGCAAAATCAGGGAGCACTTCTTACAGATATGCTGGATGAGACCGATGGAAAGCTGGTAGCCGGAAGAAATTATAAGGAAGCACTTTCCGTAAAAAACAGTGGCAATATTGACGAATATGTCCGTGTGAGAATTTATAAGAGCTGGAAGAATGAGGATGGAAGCAAGGAAACAACACTTGCTCCGAGTTTGATTGAATTAAACCTGACCCAGAATGGCTGGATTGTGGATGAAAATGCATCTACGGAGGAGAGAACTGTTCTTTACTGGCCATCGGTATTGAAGGTGGGTGAGAGTACACCGGCATTTTCTGATACTTTAAAGATTGATAATTCCATTACGTCAAAGGTAACGGAGCATACAACGGAGGAAAATGGACTTAAGACCACTACTACAACATTTAATTATAATGGGGTTTCCTTTCATGTAGAGGCAGAAGTGGATGCCGTACAGACACACAATGCGCAGGATGCGATTAAGAGTGCCTGGGGAGTTGATGTTTCTGTTGATTCCAATGGAAATCTGACATTACTGCAGTAAGGAGGAGACTGAGATGAAGAGAAAATGGATTGGTATCATGGCAGCTCTGGCTCTGGTTGCAGCAGCCTCTGTTCAGGTACAGGCAGAAGAGTTTTCCGGCGGTGATGACTGGAACGTAACGTTTGATGGAGAAAAATTAAACAGCACATTTAAAAATGCAGATATTGATGATGCGATATATCAGCTTCAGCCGGGAGATACGGTAAATATCAGACTGGAGTTAAAGAATACCTATGATGGGGATACGCAGTGGTATATGACAAATCAGGTATTACAGAGCCTTGAGGATTCACAGAGTGTGGCTTCCGGAGGAGCGTATTCGTACATACTTTCTTTTACGGCTCCGGATGGAAGTAACCGTATTTTATACAGCAGTGAAAATGTAGGTGGAGATACGGTAGGAGAAAGTGGTGAAGGTCTTCACCAGGCAACCAATGCAATGAAAGATTATTTCTATCTGGATGAGCTTGCGAAAGGTGAAAAAGCAGAGATTGCACTAACCGTAAAGCTGGAAGGTGAGACACAGGGAAATACCTATCAGGATACCCTGGCAAAATTGCAGATGAATTTTGCGGTAGAATTATTATCCAGTGGTTCAACACCATTGTCGAATCATGTCGTTATTAAAACGGGTGACAATAATCAGGTGCTTCTTTTTTCGGCACTTGCTCTGGCGGCAGGACTTGTTTTAGTCGTCCTTTTTGTTGTGAGAGTGAAGAGGACACGAAAAGAAGATGAGGCAGCTGAAAATCGGTTGGAAAAGGAGGAGTAAGGGATGAAGAATAAAATAAAAGAAAGAATGGAACGTATTCTTCGCGGAAGTATTTTATTTACAACATTACTTACACTGGCATTTCCGGTACAGGCATGGGCAAAAGTTGGTGGAAATGAAACAGAATATACCTATATAGTAACGTTATGCTCTGGAAATCAGGGATATTTTTCAGATACGAATGGAATTACAGTAGACAATCATATAACAGGTTCTTCTTATCAGATTGAAAAGGAAAGCCAGGGAGAAAAAATAAAAATCAGTGGACTGAAATATGGTGACCGGGTTATGGTTCGGGCACAGTCCTGTATTCAGCTAAAGGAAGATGGAAAATATTATATTGGTGGAATCCGGGAGAGCGGAAGGGATAATAATACTGTTGGAAAATCTGCCTTTGTGGTAGAATCTGATCAGGAGTATGTAGCAGCATATGCAATTGCGGGAAATATGGTAGCATATACTGTGAATTATCAGGATGCCAATGGAAATGCACTTTCAGACAGTGAGACCTTCTATGGTGCAGTGGGTGACCAGCCGGTGGTGGCGTTTAAATATTTTGAAAATTATCGTCCGCAGGCATATAATCTGACGAAAACCTTAAACAGCAATGAAGCGGAAAACATTTTTACGTTTGTATACACGGCGGATACACAGAGTGCGGCAAACAGTGCAAATGCCGGAAATGATGCAAATGCGGCAAACAATGCAAATGCAGCAAATAATGCGAATGCAGCAAACAATGCGAATGCAGCAAACAATGCAAATGCAGCAAACAATGCGAATGCAGCAGATGATGCCAATGCGGATAATAATCAAGGGGCAGATAGAAATGTAAATATTCCGGATGAAGAGACTCCGCAGGAACTGGTAAATCTTGATGATGAGGAAACTCCGTTAGCAGATATGCAGCAAAAGGATGAGAAGACCAAAAGACCGGCAGGAAATATGCCATTGCTGATTGGTGTAGCATCAGCGGCAGTTGCAGGACTTGTGGCTCTTACTGCTTTTGCATTACGAAGAAAGAAAATGAATGTCAGAGCAGAGGCATTAACGAATGGGAAAAACAAAAAGAAAAAAGAGGACAATAGCCAGAATCTGTAGTATGATAGGAGTATCTCTTCTGATATTGGTGATTCTGATTTGCATACCATTGACATTACCAAGGCTTACAGGGTTTGATATTTATACAGTTGTAACCGGAAGCATGGAACCGGCGATTCCGGTAGGAAGTCTTATTTATGTCAGGGAAGAAGCACCGGCAGAACTTATGGAAGGTGAAGTTGTGGCATATCGGAGCGATACAGATGCGGGAATTATCATTACCCATCGTGTGGTGAAGAATCAGGTGGTGTCCGGTCAGCTGATTACCAAAGGAGATGCAAATGAAGCGGAGGATATTTCCCCGGTTTCCTATGCACAGGTAATTGGAAAAGTAACCCTGACCATTCCGGTATTAGGAGGGATATTTGCAGCTATGGTAACCTTTTACGGTAAAATTGTAATCGTCTCAGTTGTATTACTGGCGGCAATTTTATTATATATAGGTACAGATAGCAGGAATATACAGGAAAAGGAATAGGTGTGTTGTCATGCAGAGGCAGAAGAGCCGGCACAGTAAGAAATATTACCTGATAGTATGGATGGCCGCAGGGCTATTGCTGATGAGCTGTGCATTGGGAGGCTGCGGCGGAGAGAAGAATTCTCCGGAACAAAGCAGCAATGATACCGCAAAGGGAAATCGTGATGCGACAGCAGAAGTATTACATCCGGAGGCTTCCGGGGAAGTGGCTTATGGGACAGATCAGATTGCCATTGATGCATCGCATGCATCCGATGGTTATGTGATGCTTAATTATACCGGAACCAATGAAAAAGTGAAATTCCAGATAGAGACACCGGAAGGGGAAGCATATACCTATCTGGTGACAAAGAATGGAACGTATATTGTATATCCACTGACACAGGGAAGCGGTACTTACCAGTTGACCTTATATGAAGCTGCATCAGTAGAAGAAAATTTGTATGCAACAGCATTTACCCAGAGTATTGATGTTACCATTACGGATGAATTTGTCCCATTTCTGGCACCTAACTGCTATGTGGATTTTGATGAGAATTCCAAGGCGGTAAAGAAAGGGGAAGAACTGGCAGCAGGCTGCGGCAGTGACCTTGATGTAGTAACCAACATTTATCATTATGTAATTGAAAATATTACATATGATGAAGAAAAAGCAGAGAATGTTGCATATGGATATGTGCCGGATGTAGATGAAACACTTTCGTCCGGAAAAGGAATCTGTTTTGATTATGCAGCATTGATGGCAGCGATGCTTCGTTCGCAGAGAATTCCAACCAAACTTCAGGTAGGATATGCGGGTGAGGCTTATCATGCGTGGATCAGCTGTTATGTGGATGAGATAGGCTGGGTAGATAATATAATATCTTTTGATGGAAAGGACTGGTCTCTTATGGATCCGACCCTGGCAGCCAATAATGATGATGATACCGTAAAAGATTATATTGGCGACGGAAGCCGTTATATTATAAAGTACACATATTAAGAGAGGAAGAAAAGTATGGGAAAAAGTAAAAAACAGCAAAAGCTGTCAAATCTTGAATGTGCATCTTTTTGCAGCCAGATGACAATGGTTCTGCATGCAGGCTTTCCGGCAGTTGAGGGGGTGTCATTATTACTGGAAGATGCAAAGGATGTGCAGGAAAAGGCAATACTTCAGGTAATGTATGATGAAATGATAAATACAGGACTGTTATATCCGGCACTGGAAAAGACCGGTGTATTTCCGGATTATCTTCTTCAGATGGTTAAGATAGGAGAAGAAACAGGTACACTGGATGATGTTATGGATGGGCTGACTCACCATTATGAGCGTGAGGATGAGATAGAGAAGAGTATTAAAAGTGCACTTACATATCCTTTGATTATGGTTGCTATGATGATAGCTGTAATTGTGATACTTTTGACAAAAGTAATGCCGGTATTTGAACAGGTATTTCACCAGTTAGGCAGACAGATGACCGGATTTTCCGGTGGTATGCTGGCATTGGGAAAAACAATTTCGAATTATGCAATTGTATTCATTGCAATAGCGACGGTAATCGTTGGAGTATTTGTTTATTTTGTAAAGAGCAGCAGAGGACGAAGAGCGTTTGCCGGTTTTAGCAGAAAAATGCACTTGTTTCATGGTTTATACGATAAAATCGCAGCATGCCGTTTCGCAGACAGCCTGTATCTGACTTTAAAGAGTGGACAAAATCCGCAAAAGGGACTGGAATTTGCAGACGAATTGATTGCAGATAAGAATTTTTCAAAGAAGATTAAGAAATGCAGCCAGAAAATGGAAGAGGGCGAGGATTTTGCAGCAGCAGTAGGCGGTGCCGGAATATTTGAGGGCTTGTATGAGAGGATGCTGGTGATTTCCGGGAAAACTGGAGAGACCGATGAAACATTAGAGACGATAGCAAGACAGTATGAAAGAGAAATTGATCAGAGAATGTCTTCTTATATTGCAATATTAGAACCGACACTTGTAATTATTTTGTCTGTTATTGTCGGAATGATACTGTTATCCGTGATTCTTCCGTTGATGGGAATTATGGCAGGACTGTAAGAAGGAGATGCATATGGAAGGATTTCGTCGAAAGAGGCTTTTTTTCATGAAAAAGGCATTCTGTCTGGGCAAAGATATTATTTACGGTGGCCATTTCCTGTTGTATTATTTTATTGACCTGCCATGGATTGAACCGATTGATGGCGGATAGTAAAGAGGAGGAAAAACGTTCTTTAGAAGAGGCTCTGCAGAGAGAAATCGTGCAGTGTTATGTGCTGGAAGGACATTACCCGGACAGTCTTTCGTATCTGGAAGAACAGTATGGTTTTTCCTATGATAAGGAGCAGTTTTTTGTGGACTACCAGCTGCTTGGAGCAAACATTATGCCGGATGTGACAGTAATTGAGCGCAAGAATTAGAGTGAAGAGGGATGAATATGGCAGAGAGTACCGCCAGAAAACATACAATTGATATATTATTTCCATGGGCATTGTTTGGGCTGCTGGCAATCTGCGGACTTCTGGTGCTTATCCTGGCAGCAGATATTTATCAGGATACGACGACTATGGCAGATGAAAATTATGAAAGCAGAACAGTATTGTCTTATCTTACGGAGAAGATTCATCAGAATGATAATGGGACAGTTACTATTGGTTCGGTAGATGGAACAGACAGTCTTATAATCCGTCAGGATTATGATGGAGAAGAATATTGCACCTATATTTTTGAAGAGGATGGCATGTTGAAAGAGCTTTTTGTCCGGTCCGGAACTGCTGTAAGTACAGCGGATGGAAAGGCAGTCATTCCGGTTGAAGATTTTAAAATGGAAGCTTTGGAAAATGGATTATTGCATTTTTCCTGTACGTCGGAAGATGGGAGAAAAATGGATACTGTGGTGGCTGTTGTCGGCAGAAGACAGGAATAGAGGAAGGCATATGATAGAAGGGCAGGCAAGACGTTCCGGGGTATTTTTACTGGAACTTATGATATCGATTTTATTTTTCTGTATTGCTGCAGCGGTGGGATTGCAGCTATTTGTAAAATCCCATTGCATCAGTGAAGATGCAGGAAATATGAATATGGCAGTACATAAGGCTGCAGCGGCAGCAGAAGTATTCCGCTCCGGAACAGATATGGAAGATTATCTGAAGGAAGAGTATTCTTATTATGAGAAAGAGGATAATACATTTTTGGTATCCTTTGCTGCTGACTGGGAGAACTGTAAGACGAAAGATGCGGAATATACCCTGTGGATTACACTGGGTGAAGCGAAGCAGCGGATGGTCGGTCATTTTGCAGTAAAGCAGAAGGACGGGGAGAAAGATAAGATTATTTATGAAGTGGAACTAAAGAGAGTAATCAGTCAGAGAGAGGCAGCAGAAGATGAGTAAGAGTGCATTATATGAAGAAAAACACAGACCGCGTATAGCCAGTCCTTTTGGATACTCTTTTTTGTTAGTGGTAGTATTGATTCTGACTTTTTTATTATTCGCAGTGTTGTCATTATCTTCGTCCCTGCGGGATTATAAATACAGTAAACGGGCGGCAGATAAGATGAGTGCCTATTATGAAGCATGTAACAAGGCAAATGATGTCTTAGCAGAGATAGATGCTATTCTGGAAGAATCCGAAAATAAAGAAATGGCGCTGCAGGAAATTTCCGGATTGCCGGAGGTGAAGGATGCAGCTGATACCATAAGCTTTTGTGTGCCGGAGACGGACACCCAGGAGTTACGTGTAAAGCTTTCAATTACGGAAGAGACGGATAGAGAGACAGGAAAAATGCTGGAATGGAGCATATTAGAATGGAAAGAAACTGCTACTGATGTAAGACAGGAGGAAACCAGACTTCCGTTGATGGAGCAGCAGAAATAAAGAGATTGGTGGGAAAATTATGGATGTAAAAGAAGTATTACGAAAAGCAGTAGAGGAACACGCATCAGATATATTTATTATAGCCGGACTTCCGATATCATATCGTTCGAATAATGTAATTATAAAAGAAGAGGGGGAGCGGTTGATGCCTCCTGAGACAGAAAATTATTTAGAGCAGATATATGAACTTGCGGACCATCGTGATATTGACCGGTTGTTAAAGCATGGGGATGATGATTTCTCTTTTGCGGTGCAGGGACTGTCAAGATTCCGTGTCAGTGCTTATAAGCAAAGAGGTGCTTTATCAGCAGTGGTTCGTGTGATTACCTTTGATTTGCCGAAGCCGGAGGACATTGGAATTCCACAGAATATCATTGACCTTGGTCTGCAGCCAAAGGGAATGGTATTAGTAACAGGACCGGCAGGAAGTGGTAAGTCTACCACGTTAGCCTGCATGGTAGATGCACTGAACCGCCGGTGTGCCAAGCATATTATTACGTTAGAGGATCCGATTGAATATCTGCACAGCCATCAGCATGGAATTATCAGCCAGCGTGAAATAAATGTAGATACTGAAAATTATGTAACGGCATTGCGTGCATCCCTGCGGCAGAGTCCGGATGTGATCCTTCTTGGAGAAATGCGTGATTACGAGACGATTGGTGTTGCTATGACGGCAGCAGAGACAGGTCATCTTATTATATCCACCTTACATACCATAGGAGCGGCTAATACCATTGACCGTATCATTGATGTGTTCCCGGCAAATCAGCAGCGGCAGATTGCAGTACAGCTTTCCATGGTGCTGCAGGCGATTGTTTCCCAGCAGCTTGTGCCGGATGTGAATGGCAATGTGATCCCGGCATTTGAAATTATGACTGTGACACCGGCAATCCGCAATATGATTCGTGAGAATAAAGTGCCACAGATTGACGGCGTTGTATATTCCTCGAACCGGGAAGATATGATATCCATGGACAGCAGTCTTTTGAAATTGTATCAGGAAGGAAAGATTACAAAAGAGACAGCACTGGTTTATGCATCCAATCCGGAAATGTTACAGAAACGCTTATAAAAATAGCTTGACGAGGCATAGAGAACATGATACAATACAACAGTTGTGAATAGGCGATGGTCCTCTGTTGCAAATGAATGCATTAAGAACATCAAAATATACAGGAGGTCACAAAATGAACGCAAGTGAAATTATTAAGAACATTGAAGCAGAGCAGTTAAAGGCAGATGCACCAGAGTTTCGTGTAGGAGATACCGTTAAGGTTTATGCGAAAATCAAAGAGGGAAACCGTGAAAGAATTCAGGTTTTCGAAGGTGTTGTATTAAAGAAACAGGGCGGAAGCAACCGTGAGACATTTACCGTTCGTAAATTCTCTAATGGTGTTGGCGTAGAGAAGACCTGGCCATTACATTCTCCTAACGTAGAGAAGGTTGAAGTAGTAAGAGCTGGTAAAGTAAGAAGAGCTAAGCTGAATTACTTAAGAGGTCGTATCGGTAAGAAAGCAAAAGTAAAAGAGTTAGTAAAATAAGAATCTGTCAGAGGGACGTGCCAATGTGTATCGTCCCTCTTGTTGTATTTACGCGAGTAGCGAGAGAAATCGCATGCTTGCATGCAGATTTGGCGAGCACCGCGATAACTCGAGAAACTCGCAAAGCGTGTTTCTCGTAGTTACCACGTATTCATAAGAAGCTGCCGGTGGCAGTTTCTGCAGATATATCGAATGATATTTAGGTAAGAAGGAGAACATAAGATTATGCGTAGAGGCAGCGTTCGTGGTCTGAATTTTGGCAGACGTAGAAAGAAAATAAATGTACCACTGCTGAAGGAAATCGGCACCTGGGTCATTGAGATTGCAATTGTCCTGGTGATTTCATTTGTATTTGTATATTTTATCGGACTTCGGACCACTGTGGTAGGACAGTCCATGAACCCTACGATAGAGAACGGAGAAGAGATTCTGGTTAATCGTTTTGTTTATAAACTGAAGAAACCAAAAGCAAATGATGTTATTGTATTTCTTCCAAATGGAAATGAAAAGTCGCATTATTATGTAAAGCGTGTCATTGGGGTGCCGGGAGATAAGATACAGATAAAGAATGGAGCAGTCTATGTAAATGGAGAGCTGTTTGATGAAAAAGTAGATACAGCTGCCATTGAAGATGCAGGACTGGCATCCGAAGAGATTACGGTAGGGGAAGATGAGTATTTTGTATTGGGAGATAACCGCAACAGCAGTGAGGACAGCCGTTATGCCAATATTGGAAATGTAAAACGGGAATATATTATAGGAAAAGCATGGTTCCGGATTTCTCCGCTCCGGAAAATCGGTTTTATCAAATAGAAGGACAGTAAGGGAAGAGAGGAAAATAAGATGCAGTTTCAATGGTATCCGGGACATATGACGAAAGCAAAACGTCAGATGCAGGAAGATATAAAACTGGTAGATTTAGTAATAGAGCTGGTGGATGCAAGAATTCCGGTGAGCAGCAGAAATCCGGATATAGATACCCTGGGAAAAGGAAAAGCCCGTCTGATTTTGTTGAACAAATCTGACCTTGCAGATGAAAGAAAAAATGAAGGCTGGACAGAGTTTTTTAAGAAAAAGGGCTATTATGTAGTGCGCATGGATGCCAGAAATAAAGGAAGCATGAAGCAGGTGTCTGCAATTATAGCAGAAGCCTGCAAGGAAAAGGCGGAGCGTGATTTACGAAGAGGAATCAAGAACCGTCCGGTGCGGGCTATGGTAGTGGGAATCCCAAATGTGGGAAAATCCACCTTTATCAATACTTTTGCGGGAAAAGCCTGCGCCAAGACCGGAAATAAGCCAGGTGTAACCAAGGGCAAGCAGTGGATTCGCCTGAATAAGAATGTAGAACTTTTGGATACACCGGGTATTTTATGGCCAAAGTTTGAAGACCAGAGCGTTGGGTTAAGACTGGCACTGATAGGTTCTATCAAAGATGATATTTTAAATATTGATGAACTTTCACTGGAACTGATTCAGATTCTGCGGGAAGAGTATCCGGGTGTATTAAAGGAAAGATATGGAATGGAAGAAGAGGGAACACCGGCAGAGATGTTGGAGAAAATTGCCTTAAACCGTGGCTGTATCAAAAAAGGAAATGAAGTAGATTATGCCAAAGCCGCTGCACTGGTGCTGGATGAATTCCGTACCGGAAAGCTTGGTAAAATTTCACTTGAAAAACCGGAAGTGGAAGCATAAGATAAAATAAGAATAGGAATCAAAAAGAGTTGGAGCAAGACGGAGATATGAAGGAAGAAGAACGCGGCAAAAGAGGAAAGGCGGTAAGGGAAAGTGTCAGTTTCATACTATATCTCATTGTGATTGTGGTACTGACATTTTTGATGATACGTTATGTTGGACAGCGGACCAGAGTGGATGGTTCGTCCATGGAAAATACCCTTACCAATGGAGATAATCTGATTGTAGATAAGATATCCTATCGGTTTCATGAACCGGAACGTTTTGATATTATTGTATTTCCGTATCAGTATAAGGAAGACACTTATTTTATCAAACGGATTATCGGAATGCCGGGAGAAACGGTACAGATTACCGATAAGGGAGAGATATTGATTAACGGAGAAGAACTGGTAGAATCTTATGGAAGAGAGGTTATTAAAGACCCGGGACTTGCATCAGACCCGATTACATTAGGTGAGGATGAATATTTTGTGATGGGAGATAACCGCAATTACAGCAAGGACAGCAGGTTCCCGGATGTTGGAAATATCAAGCGGGCGGATATCATAGGAAAAGCATGGCTTAGAATCTATCCATTTGATAAAATTGGATTTATCCGGCATCAGTAATAAAAACGAAAGAGTAGTCAGAGGATAAAGTGATTATGGCAGAAGAGAAGAAAATCGGAGCAATCAAAGAAGAGTTACAGGCAGCAGAAGACAGTATGCTGCCTGATTTTATAGCAAGATATGAAAAAGATGAACGAAGCGGCGTAAAGACCCTTGTGGAAAAAGCACGAAAGCGGATACAGAAGCTTGAGACAGAGTATGCCCGGATTGAAAATCTGAAAAAGTATGAAAAAGAATATGCGGATGCCGGTTATATCTGCGGTATAGATGAAGTGGGAAGAGGTCCGCTGGCGGGGCCGGTTGTGGCAGGAGCTGTGATTCTGCCAAAGGATTGTGACATTTTATATATCAATGATTCCAAGAAACTCAGTGCATCCATGCGTGAAAAACTCTATGATGAAATTATGGAGAAGGCAGTGGCAACAGGAATTGGAATGGCAGGTCCGGGGCGGATTGATGAAACTAATATTTTGCAGGCTACTTATGAAGCTATGCGGCAGGCTATAACGAATTTGAAAGTAAAACCCGATATATTATTAAATGATGCGGTGACAATACCGGGAGTAGATATCCGTCAGGTTCCGATTATCAAAGGAGATGCAAAGAGCATTTCCATTGGAGCAGCCAGTATCATTGCAAAGGTAACAAGGGATCGCATGATGGAAGAATATGCGAAAATTATGCCGGAATATGGATTTGCGGATAACAAGGGTTATGGCTCCGCAGCCCATATTGCAGCAATCAAAGAATATGGACCAACACCAATTCACCGGAGAACCTTTATTAAGAATTTTTACAGTGAATAATTCCAAAGAAATTGGCGATGCAGAGTGGAGTGATTGATATGCAGATTTCAGACATGTTAGCACAATACAACAGAAGTTCGGCTACCGGAGCTACAGCAACAGCCCCGCAGCAAGGGTTCAGCAGCTGGTATCAGCCGTACGGGAAATGACGGTAGGAAATGTATTTGAAGGAACCGTAAATGATATCAAAAACGGAACGGTTACGCTTGGACTGGCAAATGGCCAGACTGTTCAGGCGAGAATAGCAGCAGGCGTACAGTTAGCCGTTGGTCAGGCGATGTTTTTCCAGGTGAAATCCAATGATGGAACTACCGTTGAAATTCGACCTTATACCAATGGAAATCTCAATAATCCGACGTTGTTAAAGGCACTGGATGCAGCAGGCATTCCGGCAGAACCAAGAATGATAGATATGGTCAATTCCATGATGGAAGAGCAGATGTCCATTGGCAGGGAAAGCCTGATGGATATGGCACGCAGTATTTCTGCATATCCGGATGCGGATATTAAGTCACTGGTATTGATGCATAAGCTTGACATTCCGATGTCAGAAGAATTTATCCGGCAGTTTGAAAATTATAAATCTGATCAGGTGGCAATCACTTCACAGTTTGATGATGTCTTGGAAAGCATCGGAAAATTATATCAGAACGAAAACCTTTCCGAGACAGAGGCATTGGAACTGGGAAGCCGAATCTATCAGGTGTTGAAGCAGGATGGTTCTTTGGATATGTCTGTAATTGTAAAAGAGGGAGTACAGAAAGGAAGCTGGAGTCCGGTGGGACTTCAGGAAGGAGCCATACTGGAAGGAGCGTCAGAATTTGCTGCCACAGAAATCACAGGAACGGAATTATCAGAAGCTGAAACGATAGCAGGATCCATAGAAGAAACATTAGATGGCGTGCAGTATTATGCCAGGGGCAGTGTCGGTGCATTGTTTACAGAGGGGCAGATGAAGGATTTTTCAAATCTTCTGAAAGAATTTCCACAGCTTGCAGGCAGTAAATTATTTACCGCAGAGGGGGCTTTAAATGGAAATCTTTCTACGGGTGCATTTCTAAAAGAACTGCATCAGGCACTGGATGAGATAATGGGTTTAACCGGAGGTTCTGCAAAGAAACTGTTTTCCAGTAAAGAGTATCAGAAAGTGCTGGAATATGAGGTAAAACAGCAGTGGACACTAAAACCGGAAGAAATCAAAGGGGATGCTGTCAGGCATCTTTATGAGAAGATGGAAAATCAGATGCAGAAGATGCAGGAGCTGGTGCAGGAATCCGGTCAGAGCAATACTTCCCTTGCGAAAGCAGTAAGTAATCTGCAGGGGAATATTGAATTTATGAATCAGATTAATAATGCCTATCATTATGTGCAGATTCCCCTTCGGATGTCAAATCAGAATGCTCACGGAGATTTATTTGTCTATACTAATAAGAGTGGTGTGGACAGACCGGATGGCGAACTGAGTGCTTTTTTACATCTTGATATGGATAACCTTGGTGCAACGGATGTGTCTGTGCGGATGAAGGATAGAAAGGTGCATACGAATTTTTATCTGGAGGATGAGAAATCCTATGATTTAATCGAAGAACATATGGCTGAGCTGATGCAGCGGCTGCAGGAGAAAGGATATTCCTGTACGGTACAGGTGGAGAACCAGTCCGGAAAGAAAAATCTGGTTGAAGATTTTATGCAGCAGGAGCATCCGTCAGCCGGAATCCTGCATCGGTATTCCTTTGATATGAGGGCGTAATTTATGAAAAATGGAATCTGGCATCCGGCAGACTTTGATGGGAAAAATGCCGGAGAAGCTAAAACAAAAGAAAAAGAGAAAACAAAAGAAAAAACAGCAGTTGCCATCGCATATGAGCCGGGAGAGAGGGCACCAAAGATACTGGCAACCGGTAAGGGGTATCTTGCGGATAAAATTATTGAGAAAGCCAAAGAGGAAGACGTTCCGCTGTATCAGGATAATCAGCTGGCAAATACCTTATCCAGGCTTGAAATTGGAGATATGATTCCGCCAGAATTATATGAAGTAGTGGCAGAGATACTTGTCTTTGTCGATGATATGGATAAGCTGCGCAGTAAATTGGAATAAAAATAGCTGTAACGGCAAACGGGATAGTGGAAATCCAAATAGCAGGAATAACAGAAAGGGGAGCAGGGATGGAAAATAAACGCAGCATGGGCAGTGAGTATGAAAAAAAGGCGGCAGAGTATTTAAAGGCATCCGGCTGCAGCATCTGTGAGATGAATTACCGCTGCAGGTTTGGAGAAATTGATATGATTGCAAGAGATGGAAAATATCTTGTTTTTGCAGAAGTAAAATACCGCAGTGATACCGGAAAGGGACTTCCACAGGAAGCGGTAGATTACCGCAAACAAAGGAAAATATCAAGAGTGGCAGATTATTACCTGATGTGTAAACATATGATGGGACTGCCCTGCAGGTTTGATGTGATTGCAATATTAGGAGAGGACATACAGTGGCTGAAGGATGCTTTCCCCTATATAGAGCCTTATTAGTGACAGATGAGACTTGATACAGGAAAAAGAATGCTGGAGAATTGAACCAGTTACAGCATGGAATTCGTTACAGCATGGAGTTGGAACTGGAAAAATAAGAACAGGAAAAGAAAAATGACAGAATTTCAGATAAAAGAGGATGGACGAACCATGATACCGTCCGTATTTTCCCATGCGGGGAAAAAAGAATTAGTGTTACTGCAGTATCCACAGTTGCAGGCACTTGATATGGTAAAACACTGCTTTACCACAAGAATGGGTGGAGTAAGTAAGAATGAATTTTCTTCGCTGGATTTAAGCTTTAACCGTGGAGATGACATAGAGGCAGTAAAGGAAAATTTCCGCAGGGTAGCTGAGGCAATGGAAGTTCCGGCAGGGCAGATTGTCTGCTCTGACCAGACCCATACCACCAATGTAAGAAAAGTAACAGCAGAGGATGCAGGAAGCGGACTGACAAAGGAACGGCCGTATCATGATGTGGATGGATTGATTACCGATGTGCCGGGGCTGATGCTTGCAACCTTTTATGCAGACTGTGTGCCGCTTTACTTTGTGGATACAAAGCATAAGGCAATCGGACTGAGCCATTCCGGCTGGAGGGGCACGGTTAACAGAATGGGAAGAGCCACGCTGAAAGCAATGGCAGAAGCATATGGAACAGTACCGGAGGATGTATGGTGTGCGATAGGCCCATCTATCTGCCAGGACTGTTATGAAGTAAGTGAAGATGTGGCACTGGAATTTGAGCAGGAGTTTTCCGGTCATGGCAGTGAAATTATGTACCGGAAAGAAAATGGAAAGTATCAGTTAAATCTCTGGAAAGCCAATGAAAGAGTGCTTTTAGATGCGGGAATCCTGCCGGAAAAACTAATCTTGCCGAATGTGTGTACCTGTTGTAACAGTGAACTGTTGTTTTCGCACAGAGCAAGCCATGGAAGAAGAGGAAATCTTGGGGCATTTTTGTGCATTAAATAGAAAAATGTCAAAAAATGAAAAATTTTTTTGTTCACAAAGCAAACATGTGATATAATTAGGATAAATAATTTAGGAGGGCAGAAATATGCAGTTGAATGAGATATTTAATGCAGAAGATATAGAGGTACTTTTTGCACAATGGGAAAACGTAACAGGAGTAAAACCATTACTTCTGGATTCTGATGGAAGTGTAGCAATCGGGGAAGGTGAAGCATCTGAATACAGAGATGTGATCAAAGCCGGAATTGAAATTGTTGGATATCTTTCTTATGCAAAGAAGGAAGACGCAGAGGATGAAAACGAAGCTAAATCTAAGATAGCAGCTCTGACTATCGTTCTGACACAGCTTGCAGCATCTGAAGAGAAGAGAATGGATGAAGAGAAGAAGAATTCTGATATTCATGAGAATGTACAGAAGACCTCAGAATACATCCAGAAGATTAATGATATTACCAAACAGCTGGACAAGATTGAAAAGAACCAGAAGATTCTTGCGTTAAACGCTTCTATTGAGGCTGCTCGTGCAGGAGAGGCTGGAAAAGGATTCGCAATTGTTGCAACCAATGTATCTGCACTGGCAACAGACTTTGGTAATAACAACCGCGAAATTAAAGATGAATTACAGAAGTTAAATGAAGTAATTGCAGCAATTGAAAAATGTGAATAATATTTCCTGATGAAAGGAAGATAGAGTAGTGTAAAGAGACGGAATCAGTGTAAACTGGTTTCGTTTTTTTTGCTTTACAGGAAATTGCTTTCCTGTAAAGTAAAAAACGCTCCGAGAACAGCATTAAGGAATTATTAATAAAATCATACAGATATTTTTCTTGTGTCTCATCTGCTGGGATGTTATAGTGTGCGTATCAATTGAAGTAATACGGATAATACACCTACGATATTCCAAAAGGAGGAAGCGAAGTGATACAGCTTAATTACAGGGATGCAAAGCCTATTTACGAACAGATTAAAGATGGAATGCGTCATCTTGTGATTTCCAATGCATTGACAGCGGATGAAAAACTGCCATCTGTGCGTGAACTGGCAGCAACACTGGCAATTAATCCGAATACCATCCAGCGGGCATACCGGGATCTGGAGAAAGAAGGATATGTCTATACCATTTCCGGGAAAGGCACATTTGTGGCTTCCCAGAAGCATGTAAAGGATGCAAGAACTGTGGAATTAAAAGGACATTTTGATGAAATCGTATCAGAATTACTGTATCTGGCAGTAGAGCCGGAGCAGTTAAAACATCGGATAACGGAACTGGAAGGAGGAGAATATATTCATGATACGGGTAAATAATGTAGTGAAGACATTTGGAGATTTCCGGGCGTTAGACGGTGTAAACCTGCATGTAAAGGATGGAGCAATTTATGGACTGGTAGGACCAAACGGAGCCGGGAAATCTACGATAATAAGACATATTACCGGAATCTATAAGCCGGATGCCGGCGAAATAGAAATAGCCGGGATGCCGGTGTATGAGAATCCTCAGGCAAAGGCCAGATTTGCATATATTCCGGATGATCTTTTCTATTTCCAGCAGGCAGATGTCATGGAAATGAAACGCTTTTATAAGGGAATCTATAAGACTTTTGATGAAGATTTGTTTTTCCGGATCCGGGATGCGTTTTCGAATATTGATCCGAAGATGACCATTCGGAGAATGTCGAAAGGCATGCAGAAGCAGGCGGCTTTCTGGCTGGCAATCAGCTGCAGACCGGAGCTTATGATTTTAGATGAGCCGGTAGATGGACTAGACCCGGTAATGAGAAGGCAGATCTGGAGCATTATCATGTCTGATGTGGCAGAACATGGAACTACGGTGTTAGTATCTTCCCATAACTTAAGAGAGCTGGAGGATGTCTGTGACCATGTGGGCATTATGCATCATGGAAAAGTAATGTTAGAACGTTCCTTAAGCGAACTACAGGGAAGTGTCTGTAAGATTCAGGTGGCATATCAGGAAAGAATGCCGAAGCTTCCGGCTGATTTTGAAGTGTTACATATGTCCAGTACAGGAAGGGTATATACCATGATTGTAAAAGGCAATCCCAAAGAGGCAAAGCTGCGGTTAGAACAGACTTCGCCGATGCTGATTGATGTGCTGCCTCTGACATTGGAAGAAATTTTTATTTACGAATTAGGAGGTGCGGATTATGCGGTCAAAGACATCTTACTTTAATAAGACGGTATTTTGGAAAAATATTACGCATTTCTGGCCTGTCTGGTTGATTTATACGATATTGCTGCTATGTATGGTTCCTCTGCGGCTGTTAGTGAATTCCGGGATTTCTTATGAAGGTTATTCAGCACAGGAAATTAAAGAAATAAAAATGAATAATTTTATGCAGATTCTGTTTTCGGATGGAAGCGGTGCGCTTATTGCACTCCTTAGTCTGGCAATTGGAATTATTGCAGCAATGGCAGTATTTTATTATCTTTATAATAACAGAAGCTCACATCTGTTTCATTCACTGCCATTGAAAAGAACAGAACTTTTTATCAGTAATTTCCTGTCAGGATTCTGCATGATTGTGGTTCCTGTACTATTGGCGTTTATTATTGGAACAGTATGCTGCATTATGCAGGGAATTACAAGTCTGCAGTATCTGCTGGCGCGGGCACTGATGCTGACGGGAGAGGGCTTTTTCTTCTACAGTATGGCAATTTTCGTTGGCATGTTTACCGGTCAGTTATTGGCAATGCCGGTATTCACGATTATTCTGAACGTATTATATATAGGATGCCGCTATGTGATTACATGTATGATTAGTACAATTGGCTATGGTATGGCGAATTCTTATGCTGACCGTATGAATAGTATTTTATCACCGGTGATATATCTTTCAAATAAGGTGGGAGTAGAGTATGACTATTTAGAGGACAGGATAGAATACCATATGTTTGGCCTTTCGGTTGTAGGGATCTATGTGCTGGTGGGTGTGGTGCTGATAGTGATATCCTGTCTGCTTTATCAGAAACGTAAACTGGAAACCACGGGAGATGTGCTTACAATTCCGGCAACCCGCCCGGTGTTCCGCTGGGGAATGGCTTTTTGTGTGGCTTTTCTTACTGCAATTCTGCTGAGCGGACTGTTTGGCGTGCTGGTACATACATCACTGGGCAATTTCCTGATGGTTTTATTTACAACATTGATTGCAGGTTTTCTGGCATTTTTCATTGCGGAAATGATTTTGACGAAGAAGCTGCGTGTAGTGACCAAAAAGAGATTATTAGAATGCGGCGTCATGTTAGGAATTTCAGTCGTATTTCTTTTTTGCATCAAATGGAATGCTTTCGGACTGGAAAATAAAATCCCGGATAAGAAGGAAATTGTCGCAGCAAATATTAACTGCTATTTTGATATAGAAGAAAATTCAGAAAGCGGAATTGATGAAATTATGAGTATTCATCAGCAGATTATTGATTCAAAGAAGGAATTTCAGGCATATCAGGGCTCGTCTGATTTAGATAAGGCATTGCAGTGGGTGGAGATTGATTATCAGCTTGCGGACGGAAGCGTTATGGTAAGAAGCTATGATGTACCGGCTGCTAAAAATTATTATGAAAATGCAGATTCGGTTGTTTCAAGAATTTATGCTATGTCTATGGATCCAGAGAATTATCTCAAGGGGAATCTGATGGTGAATTATGATGATCCGAATAATCATATTATTTCAATGGAGTTTGATGCCTATGACCAGAATTTGGAATATGACAGCATTAATATAAATGATGAGCGGGCACAGGAAATATATGATGCTTATCTTAAGGACATCCGGGCAGGACATATTTATCTGAATACAGTAAATGATAACTACTATAAACATACGTATATCAATGGACTGTATCTGCATGTCTATAACAGTCAGGGAATCCAGCTTACCAGGAGAGAACAACGGATGTGGGGAATGGAAAACAGTAAAGATTATTATTTCAATTTGAATTTGAATGATCGTTGTGTATACACGATTAACAAACTGCTGGAGTTACATATCATTGAGTCAGAGGATGAACTGATGACATTACAGGAAATGGAAGACAGAAGCATGAGCATGGAGCAGGAATAAGTGGAAGGGTGGAATAACTGTTGTTATTCTGCCCTTTTTATTGTAAACTAGAGAGGTATTATAATATAGAAAGATTGAGAAAATAATTTATGCATACAAAGAAACATGTCATCAGTGGAGTAAAACCGGACAGTATTGCCATGGAGCTTGAGCTTGAGCCGGGAGACGAACTGATTTCCATTAATGGCAAAGAAATAGAAGATGTATTTGACTACCAGTTCCTGACAGAGGACGAGTATCTTCTGGTGGTAGTAAGAAAGAATAATGGCGAAGAGTGGGAACTGGAAATTGAAAAAGATTATGATGAAGACCTTGGAATCGAATTTGAAAATGGGCTGATGGACGATTACAAATCCTGTTCCAATAAGTGTATGTTCTGTTTTATTGACCAGATGCC
Organism: Roseburia sp. AF42-8; assembly: GCF_003435965.1. Taxonomy (NCBI): domain Bacteria; kingdom Bacillati; phylum Bacillota; class Clostridia; order Lachnospirales; family Lachnospiraceae; genus Roseburia; species Roseburia sp. AF42-8. Next base: position 37,648 of record NZ_QTVB01000010.1, on the reverse strand, counting down.
GCCGGGCATGCGTGAGACACTTTATTTTAAAGATGATGATTCCAGACTTTCCTTCTTACAGGGGAATTATGTAACGCTGACCAATATGAAGGATAAGGATATTGAACGTATCATATACTACAATCTTGGACCGATTAATGTGTCGGTGCATACCACGAATCCGAAGCTTCGCTGTACCATGTTGCACAACCGTTTCGCTGGAGAAGCCTTAAAGAAAATCAAACGCTTATCAGATGCCGGAATTGAAATGAATGGACAGGTTGTACTCTGCAAGGGCGTCAATGATGGCGAAGAGTTAGAGCGGACCATCCGTGATCTGACAGAATACATTCCAAATATGCAGAGCCTTTCTATTGTACCGGTCGGCCTGACAAAATACCGGGAGGGCTTATATCCTTTGGAAGCTTTTGAAAAAGAGGATGCAGGAAAAGTCTTAGAGCAGATTCACCGCTGGCAGGATTATTGCATGGAGCATTTCGGTACACACTTTGTGCATGGAGGAGACGAGTGGTATCTTCTGGCAGAGCAGCCTCTTCCGTCTGCAGAAAACTATGATGGGTATATCCAGCTGGAAAATGGCGTGGGAATGATTACACTGCTGCGGGATGAATTCCGGGAGGCACTTGCAGCAGAAAAAGGTGATGCCAATCTGAAAAGGACAGTTACGCTGGTAACCGGAAAGCTGGCAGGACCGATTTTGGAGGAACTGACAGGAGAAATGAAGGAGAAGTTTCCGAATGTAAAGATACGGGTCCGTGTGATCCGAAACGATTTCTTCGGAGAACGGATTACCGTTGCAGGACTTCTGACCGGACAGGATATTATCGCACAGCTTAAGGACGAAGATTTGGGAGATGAGATACTGCTGCCATGCAATGTATTGCGTATGGGAGAGGATGTTTTCTTAGATGACATCACATTGACGGAGCTGAAAAGAACTTTACAAGTACAGGCAGATATTGTAAAATCAAGCGGGCAGGATTTGCTGAATGCAGTCCTTGGAAGGAGACAGAATGAGTAAACCAGTAGTAGCTATTGTAGGCAGACCAAACGTAGGAAAATCAACACTTTTTAACGTGTTGGCAGGTGAAAGAATTTCTATCGTACAGGATACACCGGGGGTAACCCGTGACCGTATATATGCCGAAGTATCCTGGCTTGACTATAACTTTACCTTAATTGATACCGGCGGTATTGAGCCGGACAGCGGAGATATTATTTTATCCCAGATGCGGGAGCAGGCACAGATAGCCATTGATACCGCAGATGTCATTATTTTTATTACGGATGTAAGACAGGGGCTTGTAGATGCAGACCAGAAAGTAGCTGACATGCTGCGCCGTTCCAAGAAGCCGGTTATTCTTGCAGTAAATAAAGTAGATGATTTTAAAAAATATATGCCGGATGTTTATGAATTTTATAATCTTGGAATTGGTGACCCGGTTCCGGTATCTGCAGCATCCAGACTTGGAATCGGTGATTTGTTAGATGAAGTGGCAAAGCATTTTACCCAGGAAATGTTAGAAGAAGCAGAAGATGACAGACCGCGCATTGCCATTGTAGGTAAGCCGAACGTAGGTAAGTCATCACTGATTAACAAGCTGACGGGTGAAAACCGTGTGATTGTTTCTGATATTGCCGGAACTACAAGAGATGCCATTGATACCGATATAAAATATAATGGCAGAGAATATGTATTTATTGATACGGCAGGACTCCGGAGAAAGAATAAGATTAAAGAAGAATTAGAGCGTTACAGTATCATCCGGGCAGTAACAGCAGTGGAACGTGCAGATGTGGTCATTATTGTAATTGATGCTACAGAAGGCGTAACGGAGCAGGATGCCAAGATTGCTGGAATTGCCCATGAAAGAGGCAAAGGAATTATCATTGCAGTGAATAAATGGGATGCCATTGAAAAGGATGATAAGACCATTTACAAGCATACAGAGAAAATTCGTCAGATTTTAAGCTTCATGCCATATGCAGAGATTTTATTTATTTCAGCCAAGACCGGACAGCGTACCGGCAGGATTTTTGAGACCATTGATGTAGTGCTTGAAAATAACAGCATGCGTGTGGCGACCGGTGTATTAAATGAGATTATGGCAGAGGCAGTTGCCATGCAGCAGCCGCCGACCGATAAGGGAAAACGCTTAAAATTATATTATATTACACAGGCAGCGGTAAAACCGCCAACTTTTGTTATCTTTGTAAATGACAAGAACCTGATGCATTTTTCCTATACAAGATATCTGGAAAATAAGATTCGGGAAGCATTTGGCTTTAAGGGTACTTCCCTGAAATTCATTATAAGGGAAAGAAAGGAAGATTAATAAAATGTTATTCGGACGTGTAATATCAGTAGGAATCGGATATTTATGCGGTATGTTTTTATCCGGTTTCTTATATGGAAAGAAAGAAAATGTGGATTTACGTAAGGTGGGCAGTGGAAATGTAGGAACTACCAACACCATGCGTAACCTCGGCGTGAAGGCAGGCATTCTTACCTTGATCGGTGATGTGTGCAAGGTATTTATGGCAATGGTCATTGTATGGCTCATTTTCCGGAACCGTTATCCGGACAGTGTAAAGGTTTTAGAACTTTATGCTGGTGTGGGCTGCATCTTAGGCCACGATTTCCCGGCTTATATGAAATTTAAAGGTGGAAAGGGAATTGCCTGTACCGGCGGTCTTCTGATTGGCTTTTGTCCGCTGGCAGTGCCAATAAGCCTTGGAATTTTTATTCTTGTGGTAGCAATCACACGGTATGTTTCTTTAGGTTCCATACTTGGTGTAATCAGTCTTGAAATACAGATTATCGTATTCGGCCAGATGGGACTGCTTTCCGTACCGGAGCAGTATCTGACAGAGGTATATATTGTATTTGGTTTTGTGGCGGGACTGGCAATCATTTTACATCATGCCAACATCGGAAGACTTCTTAAGGGAACCGAGAACAAATTCAGCTTCCATTCAAAGAAACAGGAAGCATAGGAAAGGGAAAAACAAATGTCTGATATTAGTATCATTGGAGCCGGAAGCTGGGGAACTGCTTTATCGGTGGTATTACATAAAAACGGTCATAAGATTACAATCTGGTCTGCACTTGCACCGGAAATTGAAATGTTAAAGGAAAAGCATGAGCAGGCAGAAAAACTTCCGGGCGTTATTTTACCGGATGATATTATGTTCACAACAGATTTAAAAGAAGCAATCGAGGGAAAAGACATGCTCGTCTTAGCAGTGCCTTCTCCATTTACCAGAAGCACAGCAAAAGCAATGAGCCCGTTCGTAGCAGAGGGACAGCTTATTGTCAGCGTGGCAAAGGGAATTGAAGAGAATACGTTAATGACTTTATCTGAAATCATTATGGAAGAGATTCCACAATGTGAGGTGGCGGTTTTATGTGGACCAAGCCATGCGGAAGAAGTAGGAAAAGAAATCCCGACCAGTCTGGTAGCAGGAGCAAAGAAGCGTGCCACAGCAGAATTGGTTCAGAACACCTTTATGAGTGAAGTATTACGTGTTTATACCAGCCCGGATGTACTGGGGATGGAAATCGGAGCATCTTTAAAGAATGTCATTGCACTGGCAGCAGGTATGGCAGACGGACTTGGTTATGGAGATAATACCAAGGCAGCACTGATTACCCGTGGAATTTCAGAGATGGGAAGACTTGCCCTTGCCATGGGAGCGAAATATGAGACCTTAAGCGGACTGACCGGAATGGGCGATTTAATCGTAACCTGTGCCAGCAAGCACAGCAGAAACCGTCGTGCCGGATATCTGATGGGGCAGGGATATACCATGCAGCAGGCAATGGATGAAGTAAAGATGGTAGTTGAGGGTGTCTATTCTGCCAAAGCAGCAATTGCTTTAGCGAAGAAATATCATGTAGATATGCCGATTATTGAACAGGTCAATGAAGTATTGTTTGAAAATAAACCTGCGAAAGATGCAGTAAAAGAACTGATGCTCAGAGATAAAAAGGTAGAGCATGACGACCTGGAATGGCAGTAGGAGAAAAGGAGTTTTTAGCAGAATGGAAAAGATTCGTATCAAATATTTTACAGATAAAATCGAAAAGCTTACATATATCGATGGCAAATCCGACTGGATTGATCTTCGTGCATCCGAAGAAGTCGAAATGAAAGCAGGAGAATTTAAACTGATTCCTCTTGGTGTGGCAATGGAGCTGCCAAAGGGATATGAAGCACACATTATGCCAAGAAGTTCTACTTATAAGAATTTCGGAATTATTCAGGCAAACAGCTGCGGAATCGTAGACGGTTCCTACTGTGGAGACAATGATATGTGGAGACTGCCTGCAATTGCAATGCGTGATACCGTGATTCATGTTAATGACCGTATCGCACAGTTCCGTATTGTAGAGAATCAGCCGCAGATTCATTTTGAAGAAGTAGAAAGCCTGGGCAACCAGGACAGAGGTGGTTTCGGAAGTACCGGAATCCAGTAAATTATCAAACAGGGGGTAAATCAAATGGAAGAACGTATGGTCAAATTTTATTCAAAGGAAAACAACAATCTTGCATTACATGCAATACCGGGGCATTTTGCCACCAGTCATTCGCACATCAATTACTATATTGATGTAACCAGTATGAAAGCCCGCGTGAAAGAGGCAAAAGAAGCTGCAAAAGTGCTTTACCAGAAGACCGGTAATCCATCCTATGTAGATACCGTTGTATGTATGGACAGAACAGAAATGATTGGCGGATTTTTAGCAGAGCGTTTTGAACAGGGAGATTTTATGTCAACCAATCTGCATGAGACTATTTATGTTATTTCTCCGGAGATGAACAGCAGCGGTCAGATGATTTTCCGTGATAATACCAAAAATATGATTACCGGAAAACATATCGTGCTTTTGCTGGATACAACAACAACCGGTGAGACAATCAGAAGATGCTTAGAGTGCATCCGGTATTACGGTGGAATTATTGAAGATGTAGTAGCAATTTTCTCCACTGTTAAGGAAGTAGACGGTCACAGAGTAGAAAGTCTCTTTACCGAGAAAGATGTACCGGGCTATCAGGCGTATGAGCAGCATGACTGTCCGTATTGTGCAAAAGGCATGAAGTTAGAGGCCATGGTAAATGGTTACGGATACTCTAAATTATAAAGAAAAGATAAACATTTTCTAAAGTGAAAACCCATTTCTTTCGTCGGATTGTACAAGAAAGAGATGGGTTTTCGTCACTCTGACGAAGAGATAAAAAAATGCACAGAATATCAGTCAGAACATACAAAAAAAAGAAAAATCTTTGTGGAATCCTCGCATAGCCAAAGTGCGCAATATCCTGTATGATAAGGACAGTTAAAAACGAACAAAACATTAGGAGGTTAAACCAATGGCAAGTTTATCATTAAAAAACATTTGTAAAGTTTATCCAAACGGCTTTGAAGCTGTTAAGGATTTCAACCTTGAAGTAGAAGATAAGGAATTCATCATCTTCGTAGGACCATCTGGATGTGGTAAATCTACTACACTTCGTATGATTGCAGGTCTTGAGGAGATTTCTTCCGGAGAATTATACATCGACGGAAAACTCGTTAACGACGTAGAACCAAAAGACAGAGATATCGCAATGGTATTCCAGAACTACGCTCTGTATCCACATATGACCGTATTTGACAATATGGCATTCGGATTAAAATTAAGAAAAGTTCCGAAGGATGAAATCAAGAAGAAAGTTGAAGAAGCAGCTAAGATCCTTGACCTTGAGAAATTATTAGACCGTAAACCAAAGGCTCTTTCCGGTGGACAGAGACAGCGTGTTGCTATGGGTCGTGCAATCGTTCGTAATCCTAAGGTATTCCTTATGGACGAGCCGTTATCCAACCTGGATGCAAAATTAAGAGTACAGATGCGTTCTGAGATTTCTGCTCTGCATCATAGATTAGGTGCTACAATCATCTATGTAACACATGACCAGACAGAGGCTATGACATTAGGAACCAGAATCGTTGTATTAAAAGATGGTGTTATCATGCAGGTTGATTCTCCACAGAAATTATACAATGAGCCAGATAACTTATTTGTAGCTGGATTCATCGGATCCCCACAGATGAACTTCGTAGATGCTAAATGTAATATTGAAGGAGAGAAAGTTTCCCTTACATTTGACAATACAACTGTTGTATTACCACCAGCAAAAGCTAAGAAATTAATCGAAGGCAACTACAACGGAAAAACAGTTGTTATGGGTGTCAGACCAGAAGATATCGATGATTCCCAGATTACAATTGAAACCTTCAAAGACAGCATCATTGAGACAGATGTAACCGGATATGAGTTACTTGGTTCTGAAGTATTATTATACTTCGAAGCTGCAGGAACTCAGATGACAGCTAAGGTTGATTCCAGAACACCGGCTCGTTTAGGTGATCATATCAAACTTGCTATCGATCCTGAGAAGGTTCATGTATTCGACAAAGAGACTGAATTGACAATTACTAACTAATTCGGTACAATCGAACTGAATATAGTGCAATAACCCGGGTGCTATATGCATCCGGGTGTTTTACTTTACAGGAAAGTAATTTCCTGTAAAGTAAAACACCCTCCGCGAGGATGCGCACTGCGGCGTATAAGGTAGATGTCGCAAGCGACCGCCGCAGGCGCGAGAATGTGCCAAGGCACATTCTTTGTTCTCAGTAAAAGTCTTTTCTCACATTATATATAAGTAAGGAGTGCGCAGAATGCTTTCAAATCATAAGCTACAGACAACATTAGAAGAAATCAGTGATATATCCAAAATCGGACTTGCCCTTTATGACGAAAACGGGAAGCAGGTTGCAGCAACATTTCAGATTGAGACAGATATGCGTGCAGAGGTTGTGAATTTTGCAGCATCCATGGCAGAAAGCCAGATGTTGTCGGGCTTTCATTTCTTTAAAGTAATTGCTGAACAGGAAGTGGAATATATTCTTCTGGCACGCTCCACTAATGATGAAGCATATATGGTGGGAAGACTTGCAGTATGCCAGATTCGGAATCTGATTGCCTTCAACCGGGAACAGTCGGATAAGAACAACTTTATGCAGAATATCCTTCTTGGCAATATGCTGGTTGTAGATATGTATAATAAGGCAAAAAAGTTGCATATTGAGCAGGCAAAGCGTCTGGTTTATGTCATAGAAGTAGATGGCAGAAAAGATTCTGTTATTGTAGAAATGGTGAAGAATCTTTTTGCAGACCGCAACCGGGATTTTGTGACAGAGTTAGACGAGCAGAACATTATCCTGATTAAGGATGCAACAGATTTGAAAACAGAAGAGGAAGCACTGAATCTGGCGAAAACAATTGTAGACAATCTGCATGCAGAAGCGATGGTGCGTGTCCGCGTGGGTTATGGCAATACGGTAAATACCCTGCAGGATATTGCCAAATCTTATCAGGAAGCCAAGATGGCACTGGAAGTAGGAAGAATCTTTAATGTAGAAGAGGAAACCATTTCCTACGGAAAGCTTGGCATCGGCAGACTGATTTACCAGCTTCCGATGAGCCTTTGCGAAATGTTTATCAAAGAGATTTTTGGTGAGCGGAATATTGATTTAGATGATGAAACGATGGTGACAATCCAGAAATTTTTTGAGAACAGCCTGAATATTTCAGAAACAGCAAGGCAGCTATACATCCACCGGAATACGCTGGTATACCGTTTAGAACGTCTGGAAAAGATGATTGGACTTGATATCCGCAAATTCGAGGATGCCATGACTTTTAAGATTGCCATGATGGTCATTGCACATATGGATTACCAGAATTAGCGGCCTTGTTTTGCAGAACTATGAAAATTCAATTATGTAAATTATATGGGACAGTACCAATCGGTGCTGTCCTTTTTTCGAAAAATTATCATGCGGAAATTGTGTAAAATGAATTGTAAAAATGAGCTTCAAGACAGAAATTAGTTAAAATGCACAAAAAAGAATTTCTTTTTTAGTTTATTTGCGGATAGCGAAAGTAAAAAAATTAGAATATAATTAATTATCGAAAAACTGCGAAAACGTATTCAGAGGGAAAACGTAATCGCAGGAAAGTATAAAATGAAACGATGAAAAGGAGAGGGAAAGATGAGAAAGTTAAAAGAACGCTTTCACAAGAAACATGGTATTGTAAGCAGAATCTTCAGTATGATACTTGCACTTGCCATGATTGTGACCATGGTTCCGGCAATCGGTGGTGCAACCACTGCATATGCTGCGAGCCCGACAATCCGGTTGTACCTGGACAAACCAAGTACATGGAATACACCGGTTGTCAATGTCTGGGCTGCCGGTGCTACGGTAGATAACGCTGGCGCAGGAAATGCCGCCATTTCACAATGGGGGGATCAGGAAAAACCAAAGCTTGCATATGAGGAAAGTTCTGGACTCTATTATGTAGATGTACAGAGCAGTGAGTGGACAGGTTTTCAGTTTGTTGATGCAGGTTCTACTGAGAAGGCTGCACCGGAGATAAAGACAGAAGGAGCTGCAATTGAGCAGATTAAGACTTTTACTTCTGATACAAGCATTTATTGTTTATTGGATGATAAGGGAAAATATCAGTGGTATAAGGATTCTTCAAAGAATGAAACATTGATTCCAGAGTCTGTACCAACAGAATGTGATCTGACAATTAATTATAAGAGCACATTAGGCAATGATGTTGCTGCATATATATATCATGAGACCAATAAGCCGGCAGGTGAATGGCCGGGAAAAACCATGACTGCAGCAGAAGGTCATGAAGGCTGGTATACAATGCATCTGACATTAGATAACAGCACAGATTATGATCTCATTTTAAATGATGATGGACATGGAAACCAGTTAGACGGAGTAACACTTTCTACAAAAGGAAAGGCAGAAGCAGAGTACTGGTTTGATGGTTCTTTGTCAGAGACAAAACCTGCTGATTGGAAATATGTAACAACCATTCATTATCTTGCATCAGGAATGGGAAGTACTATTTACAATCATATGTGGGGAGCAGATGCCTCTGCAACAGGAGCAGGTGTTGGAAAAGAATGGCCGGGCGGACAGATTTCAGAAAATGCTGACCATTCCGGATGGTATGATGTAGTATATACACAGGATGTAAAACAGAATTTCAGCTGCATTTTTAATAATAACAGTGGGGCACAGACGGATAATATTGATGTCTCTGTAACATCAACAAGTACTGAACTCTGGGTTACCGGAACCAAAGCTGGTGGTGATACAACCGTATATAAAACAGCACCGGACAGCTGGGAGGCACCGGTTCCAGACCACACATTTACAATGTATTATTACAATGAGGATTTATCAACAGACACAGACATGGGAAAAGTTGATATGTGGATGTGGAATGCCGGATTAAATGGATCATATGTTTTTGATGAAAAAGAATATGATGCTGCAAATAATGTGACATGGTTTAAAAAGACCATTACAGTTGCCGGCAGTAATGTGGGAAAAACAGTAGGATTAAAGGCACGTTATGACATAACACAGGGATGGGATGGCGGCTCTGATACCGCAGACCGTTCTTTTACAATAAGCGGTGATGAGAATGAGGTATTATATTATGTGGATGGTTCAGATCCGGTTCATGAGAAGCCTGTAATCGTACCAATGGAAAAGAGATACCTTGTATTGGATTATGAGAATCCAGGATTAAAAGAAAAAGGAATTACACCACAGTTCTATACATGGTCATCAGGATATGCTTCAGCATTAACCGATTTTACATACGTAGGTGGAGATAAATGGACAATAACAATTCCAGCAAAACCATCCTGTACAAAGGTTGATTTTTGTATCGCATTAGATTCAACAGTTGATCCGTGGATTAAAGATGGTGGAGACCATTCAGTTACATTCCCTTCTGACCAGAAGGTTATATATGCCAGCATGAAAGCCGGCGGTGAGCCGGAAATTGCTATGCCATATAATGTTGGCTATGAAGTAGATGCAGAAAAACAACAGGTATCATACTACTATCGTGATGATGCAGCATTTGTAGATGGCACCTTAAAGGATATGACTGTAGCTGTTGACGTAAACGGAACAGAGTATCCAATGACATACAATGATACAACAAAGCGTTTTGAGTATGTAAAGAGTGGTTTAACAGATGGCAAAACACATTATCGTTACAAAGCAAATGGAACTTATGCTGTAGATGCATTCAATTCAAACAGCGAAAAGTACAATAATGCAGATTACTCATATTTTGAATACTATAAATTAAATGCAACAGTTACAGCAGAAGTTATGAATAAATCCTTTAACTACAACGAAAATGATGTTGTTAAGTTTAAGGTTGAACAGGATAGTTCAGATACGAAAACATTAGAAGTAGCTAGTGCTAGTATCGATGTTTCTTCCCTTGGCGGAAGCAATGCAATGCCGATTGAACCGGAATTGCAGGCAGTTACCATTTCTGCTACAACAGATACAACATTAGGAATTAAGACATTACCAATTACTGTAACAGACCAGTACGGTAATAAATTCAGTACTACAGTGGATGTTGAAATTACAGACCGTGTGAAGGAAAACAAAAATGATTTCGACTGGGATGAATCTGTTGTCTACTTTATGGTGACAGACCGTTTCTTTGATGGTAATGAATCTAATAATACAGCAAGTGGTGCAGATACATATGGAGACAATCCGGGACTGTATCATGGTGGAGATTTTGCAGGTGTAACAGCTAAGTTAGATTACTTACAGGATTTAGGTGTAAATACAATCTGGATTACACCAATAGTAGAGAATGTGAAAGGTGTAGCTGTAACAGATGAAGGTTCAGAAGATGTTCCTTATAATGCAGCATACCATGGATACTGGGCAAGTGATTTTACAAAATTGAATCCGACACTTGGTACAACAGAAGAATTTGAAACTATGATTAGCGAAGCACATAAACGTGGCATGCGTATTATGGTTGATATTGTTGTAAACCATGCTGGATATGGTACAGAATCAACATTTGCTGATATGCTTAGGGATAAGAGCGTCAGTGAAGGCGATATTAAATCATGGCAGTCTGGCTTGCCGGATTTTGCAACAGAAAAAGCAGATGTCAGGGCAAAATTAGTAGAATGGCAGACATCATGGATGAAGGATTATGGTGTTGACTATTTCCGTGTAGATACAGTAAAGCATGTTGACAGTACAACATGGGCAGCACTTAAAAATTCTACAACAGAAGTAAATCCATCCTTCAAGATGATTGGAGAATATTATGGCGCAGGATATGCGTCAAATGGTAGTACCTTAGGTACAGGTCAGATGGATGCAGACCTTGATTTTGATTTTAATGACCAGGCAACAAGCTTTGTCAGTGGTAATATTTCTTCTGTAGAAAGCTTCCTTTCTTCCAGAAATACAGCACTTAATAACGCATACATGACCGGTCAGTTTTTAAGCAGTCATGATGAAGATGGATTTAAGGCTGCCTTAATGAAAGGAAAAGGATATACCGAGGATGAGGCAACATCAGCAGCGTTAGTTGCAGCTACCTTACAGCTTACTGCAAAGGGTATTCCGGTTATCTATTATGGTGAAGAAGTTGGTTTAAGCGGATTAAATAATTATCCATACCAGACTAATAGATATGACATGGATTTCTCTCTGGCAACAGAGGACAATGTAACTTATCAGCATTATAAGAATCTGCTGAGCATCCGTAATGCATACACAGATGTATTTGCAAGAGGAAGCAGAAAGGTTGTGGCAAGTTCTGATGAGGAAGGCTATGATGTAGTTTCAAGATCTTATGGAGGAACAACCTTATATGTTGGTATGAATATCAAGGATACCGCAAAAGAAGTAAAAGTTCCGGTTAATGCAAATGTAGGAAATGCAGTTGTAAATCTTTATGATGGTAAAACATATACTGTTTCTTCTGATAAGACAGTAACAGTTACCATTCCGGCAGCAAAGGATGGCGGTACTGTAGTGCTGAGAGCAGATAAAAAGATTAATCTTGACATTACTGTTCCGGGTAAAGATTTCCAGGAAGTAATTGATACCATTGATGCTGTGGGAGATACAGCAAAGATTAATGTTACAATGCCAGATACCACAAAAGTTCCGGCAGAAGTATTCAATGGCATGATTGGAAAAGATATTACCATTACCTTCAAGCTGAACGACAACGTAAGCTGGATTGTAAACGGAAAGAACATTGTAAGTAAATTAAAAGATGCAATAGACCTCGGTGTAACCGTAGGTAAGAGCAGCATTCCGGCTGATAAGATTAAAGCATTAGCTGGAGACAACAAGACCATTGAACTTTCACTGGCACATGACGGAGCATTTGGATTTGATGCTACACTTCGTGTCAACGTTGGTGCAGAGAACAGTGGAAAATATGCAAACCTTTACTATTATAATGAAAAGACCGGAGCATTAGAATATGTTCAGGCTGTAAAGGTAAATGCAGACGGAACCGTTGATTTCAAATTCTCACATGCATCTGAGTATGTTATTGTACTTAGCAATACAGATATGAAACCAGCAGCATCTACAACTCCGAATGCAACACCTGTTGTAACAGCAGAGAAGCAGGTTAAGACAGGAGATAATACTCCGATTGCCTGCATGGTAGTATTGTTATTCGTTGCAGGAGCAGCGGTAGTTGTACTTTACAGAAGACGTAAAAGAGTCTAAGCAGAGAAAAACTGCAAACAGGAGAGTTTAGTTTTTATAATGTATATCGTCTGAAATAAGAGGATAGATGGAAAGGGCAGCGAAAGCTGCCCTTTCCCCTTTTAACCCTCTTGGATAAATAAAAGTACAAAAGGAATAAATCAGGACAGAAGATTGACATACTATTCCTAAGGTGTTATTCTTAGTTCCGACTGAATTACTTGGAAATAGGACGAAAATAGCTGATAAAGCAAATTGATAAAGGAGGAAAACCGATGGAATTAATCTATCTGGACAATGCGGCAACAACAAGAACGGACGAGCGGGTAGTGGAGGCAATGCTTCCTTATTTTACCCGGTATTATGGAAATGCATCTACCATTTATGCATTAGGTGAGGAAAGCCGTAAGGCAGTAACAAGGGCCAGAGATATTATTGCAGCAGGAATCGGTGCGAAACCGGAAGAAATATATTTTACGGCAGGTGGAAGTGAATCTGATAACTGGGCACTGAAAGCAACAGCAGAAGCTTATAAAGAAAAAGGAAAACATATCATCACCAGTAAGATTGAGCATCATGCAATTCTTCATACCTGTGAATGGTTGGAAAGACAGGGCTTTGAGGTAACTTATCTTGATGTGGATGAGAATGGACGTATCAATCCGGCAGATGTAGAAGCTGCAATCCGTCCGGATACCATTCTGATTTCTATTATGTTTGCCAACAATGAAATCGGTACCATCGAGCCGATTGCAGAGATTGGTTCAATTGCCAAGGCACATGGAGTTTTATTCCATACTGATGCAGTACAGGCATTTGGTCAGGAGCCAATCCAGGTAGATGAAATGAATATTGATATGTTAAGCAGCAGTGGCCATAAATTAAACGGACCAAAGGGAATCGGTTTCCTCTATATCAGAAAAGGTGTAAAAATCCGCTCCTTTGTACATGGTGGTGCACAAGAGAGAAAGAGAAGAGCCGGAACGGAAAATGTACCGGGAATCGTAGGCTTCGGTAAAGCTGCAGAGTTGGCATTTGCTTCCATGGAAGAGCGTACTGCAAGAGAAAGAGAATTGAGAGATTATATGATTTCCCGTTTTGAAAAGGAAATCCCATATGTGAAAATCAATGGAGACAGAGAGCATCGTCTTGCCAATAATGTCAATGCATGCTTCCGTTTTGTGGAGGGAGAATCCATGCTGATTATGTTAGATATGAAGGGGATTTGTGCATCCTCCGGTTCAGCATGTACTTCCGGTTCCTTAGACCCGTCTCATGTATTGCTGGCAATTGGACTGCCACATGAGATTGCACATGGCTCACTCCGCCTGACTTTAGGCGCAGATACCACCAAAGAGCAGATTGACACCACGGTAGACGCAATCAAAGAGATTGTTGCACATTTACGCAGCATGTCACCGTTATACGAAGATTTTGTAAAGAACCAGCAGTAATAGAGAAGAAAAGGAGTAACGATTATGTATAGTGAAAAAGTTATGGATCATTTTCAGAATCCGAGAAATGTAGGGGAGATTGAAAATGCCAGCGGAGTAGGAACAGTAGGAAATGCAAAATGCGGTGATATCATGCGAATCTATCTTGATATTGATGATAATGGTGTGATTCAGGACTGTAAGTTTAAGACCTTTGGCTGTGGTGCTGCAGTTGCAACCAGCAGTATGGCAACAGAACTGGTAAAGGGAAAGACCGTACAGGAAGCATTACTTGTAACCAATAAAGCAGTAATGGAAGCATTAGACGGACTTCCACCGGTTAAAGTGCATTGTTCCCTTCTGGCAGAAGAAGGTATTCATGCTGCACTTTGGGATTATGCTGAGAAGAATGGCATTGTCATTGAAGGCTTAAAGAAGCCGAAGAACGACATCTCTGAGGGTGAAGAAGAGGAAGAATATTAAAAACAACATATCCATATTGACATAGTAGGAAAAAAGGAATATACTGTACCCATAGACAAATAGAAATGGAGGTACAGTATGAAGATTTCAACAAAGGGACGTTATGCTGTCCGACTTCTTCTTGATATAGCAATGAATGATGAAGTTGAACCGGTACGTCTTAAAGATGTTGCGGAACGTCAGGATATTTCCATGAAATACTTGGAACAGATTATTTCTACACTGGTACGGGCAGGGTTTGTTAAGAGCATCAGAGGCCCACAGGGAGGATATCGTTTATCAAAGACACCGAAGGAATATACAATAGGGATGATATTGCGTCAGGTAGAAGGAAGCCTTGCACCGGTATCGTGTCTTGAGGATGATGTGAACACCTGTGAGCGTCAGTCAGAATGTGTAACACTTCGTATCTGGAAAGAATTAAACGATGCGATTAAGAGTGTAGTAGACAAGTATACGTTAGAGGATTTGATGGAATGGCAGCAGGATATCAGCAGCGATTATGTCATTTAAATGGACGAGGTCGGTGTGTACCAATGAAACAAAATATTTTAAATAATTTATTTGAAAAAAGTCTTGACAATTGGTACACATCGTTTTATATTATATTTAATCCATATCAAACAGATAGGAAATATATGAATTTAGGGAAAAGGAGATTATCATCATGGCAAACATTTATAAAGGAACATTAGGACTGATTGGAAATACACCATTAATCGAGGCAGTTAATTTAGAAAAGGCATATAACTTAGAAGCAAAATTACTTTTCAAACTCGAATATTTCAATCCGGCAGGAAGCGTAAAGGACCGTATTGCAAAAGCAATGATTGAAGATGCAGAAGCAAAAGGACAGTTAAAAGAAGGTTCTGTTATTATCGAGCCGACATCCGGAAATACAGGAATTGGTCTTGCAGCACTCGCAGCAGCCAAGGGATACCGTATCATTCTTACTATGCCGGAATCCATGAGTGTTGAACGTAGAAACATCTTAAAGGCTTACGGCGCAGAAATTGTTCTGACAGAAGCAAGCAAAGGAATGAAAGGTGCAATTGCAAAAGCGGATGAACTTGCAAAAGAGATTCCAAACAGCTTTATCCCGGGACAGTTTGTAAACCCTGCAAATCCAAAAGTACACAAAGAGACAACAGGACCGGAAATCTGGAAAGATACGGACGGAGCAGTAGACATCTTCGTAGCAGGAGTTGGTACAGGTGGAACCGTAACAGGAACTGGTGAATACTTAAAAGAGCAGAAAGCAGATGTTAAAGTTGTAGCAGTAGAGCCGGCATCTTCACCGGTATTATCCGAAGGTAAGAGTGGAGCACATAAGATTCAGGGTATCGGTGCAGGATTCGTACCGGATGTATTAAACACCAAAGTATATGATGAGGTATTTCCGGTAGAGAACGAAGATGCTTTCCGTGTGGCAAAAGAAATTGCACACAAAGAGGGCGTATTAGTAGGAATTTCTTCCGGAGCAGCAGCTTATGCAGCAATTGAACTGGCAAAGAGACCTGAAAATAAAGGAAAAACAATTGTAGCTTTATTACCGGACAATGGAGACAGATATTATTCAACAGCTTTATTTATAGAGTAATTTGCAGTAGAATAGAAAAAATCTGATGTAACATCAGAGTGACAGAAATAAATAACAGAACGGAGAAAAAGAAGATGAGCACAAAGAAAAGCAGAGCAGAACGTAATTTAAAATTTGAAACTTTACAGTTACATGTAGGACAGGAAAATCCGGATCCGGTGACAGATGCAAGAGCAGTCCCTATTTATCAGACATCATCCTATGTATTCCGCAACAGCGACCATGCGGAAGCAAGATTTGGTCTTGCAGATGCAGGAAATATTTATGGAAGACTTACGAATCCGACAGAAGATGTATTTGAGAAGAGAATTGCAGCATTAGAGGGTGGAGTTGCAGCGTTGGCAGTAGCATCTGGAGCAGCAGCAATTACTTATACGATTGAAAATCTTGCACAGAATGGTGACCATATTGTAGCTGCAAAGAATATCTATGGTGGTTCTTATAACCTGTTGGAGCATACACTTCCACAGTACGGCATTACAACAACCTTCGTTGAGCCGGAGCCGGAAGCATTTGAAGCAGCAATCAAAGACAATACAAAAGCTTTATATATTGAGACATTAGGAAATCCTAACTCAGACGTAGCTGATATTGAAGCCATCGCAAAAGTAGCACATGCACACAAGATTCCATTAGTCGTAGATAACACTTTTGCAACACCTTATCTGGTTCGTCCGATTGAGTATGGCGCAGACATCGTGGTACATTCTGCAACAAAATTCATTGGTGGACACGGAACAACAATTGGTGGAGTTATTGTAGACAGCGGAAAATTTGACTGGGAGGCAAGTGGAAAATTTGCATCCTTAACTGAGCCAAACCCAAGTTATCATGGCATCAGTTTTACCAAGGCAGTAGGACCGGCAGCATTTGTAACCAAGATTCGTGCAATTTTACTTCGTGATACAGGAGCAACTTTATCTCCGTTCCATGCATTTATCTTCTTACAGGGATTAGAGACGTTATCCTTAAGAGTAGAACGTCATGTACAGAATGCATTGAAGGTAGTAGAGTTCTTAAATAACCATCCACAGGTGGAGCGTGTAAATCATCCTGCAGTAAGTACAGATCCAAAGCAGCAGGAATTATATAAGAAATACTTCCCGAACGGTGGAGGTTCTATTTTTACCTTTGAAATCAAAGGTGATGACAGAAAGGCAAAAGATTTCATCGACAATCTGGAAATCTTCTCCTTACTGGCAAATGTTGCAGATGTAAAATCTCTGGTGATTCATCCAGCATCAACCACGCATTCCCAGCTTAGTGCAGAAGAATTAGAAGAGCAGGGAATCAAACCGAATACCATCCGCCTTTCTATCGGAACAGAAAATATTGACGATATTATTGAAGACTTAGAGGAAGCATTCAAGGCAGTAGAGTAAATGCCAGAAAGAATTAAAAAGAAAAGCATGAGATAAAAGAAGTCTCATATACTTTAGAAAGAGTATATGAGGCTTTTTTTATGAAAAAATGGAAAAGGATACTGGCAGTGGCGGTAATGCTGGCATTGGTATTTTGTGCAGGCCGTGGGAGCGCAGTGCTGGTAAAAAGCTGGCAGAATGGCGGCTTACTGGGAGTAAATGCAGTGGCATCTACAACAGAGAACTGGGGACTTGGATTTGGTGAATCGGGGACACAGCCAACCGGAAATGCCACACCGGAAGAATTGCGGAAATATAATACATATTTTATTGGTAATGGCGATGATAAGGTGATTTACCTGACCTTTGACTGCGGCTATGAGAATGGAAATACGGAGAAGATACTGGAAGCATTGAAAAAGCATGATGTAAAGGCAACCTTCTTTGTAGTAGGGCATTTCTTAGAGACCAGTCCGGATCTGGTAAGGAAAATGGTGGAAGAAGGTCATACCGTAGGAAACCATACTTATCATCATCCGGATATGTCAGAAATTGCAGATGTATCGTCATTTCAAAAGGAAGTTGAAGATGTCAAGTTACTTTATGAAGAGATTACAGACAAGGAGATGGTAAAATTTTACCGGCCGCCGCAGGGAAAATACAGTGAGTCAAATCTGAAAATGGCAAAAGAATTAGGTTATTATACTTTTTTCTGGAGTCTTGCCTATGTGGACTGGGATCCGGATAATCAGCCGGCAAAAGAGGAGGCCTTTGAAAAACTCACCGGACGTATTCATCCGGGAGCTATAGTGCTGCTACACAATACTTCAAAGACCAATGGTGAAATCCTGGATGAACTCATTACAAAGTGGGAAGAGATGGGCTACCATTTTGGTACTCTGGATGAGTTAATCGCTGGTTCTAATTCTTAGAAAAAATTCTTAAATAAAACTTGTCTTTTTACTTCTTTTGTATTATACTCTTTGATTGGTAATACCAATCGGAGGATTTAGAAATGAAGTATTTTAGACAGTTTTTTTTAATTTTGGCAATTTCTTTTGCTGGAGAAATTCTGCATATGGTGCTGCCATTACCGGTTCCTGCAAGCATTTACGGACTGGTGTTAATGCTGCTTGCTCTGGTAACGGGTATCGTTAAGATAGAACAGGTGAAGGACACTGCGATATTCTTAATTGAAATTATGCCGGTGATGTTTATTCCGGCAGCAGTAGGACTTCTGGACTCCTGGAGCGTTCTGCGTCCGACTATTGTGCCGGTGATTGTCATTACAGTACTTACGACGATTATTGTTATGGTCGTGACCGGAAGAGTGACACAGAATGTGATACGAAAGGGAAGGGAGAAAGAAGAAAATGAATAATTTTGCAGGAGATACCCTTTTCTTTGGTGTAGTAATCAGTCTCATTGGATATGAAATCGGAGCACTGTTAAAGCGTAAATTAAAGCTGGCGCTGTTTAATCCACTTTTGATTTCTATTATTTTTGTTATGGTTGTATTAAGTGTAGGCAAGATTGACTATGACAGTTATTATGAAGGAGCAAAGTATTTAAGCTATCTTTTAACCCCGGCAACGGTATGTCTTGCTGTTCCGTTGTATGAGCAGCTGGAATTGTTAAAAAAACATAAAAGTGCCATTGTAGCAGGAATTATATCCGGTGTCATTGCAAGTGTGGGAAGTGTGCTTCTTTTTGCGGTGATATTTCATCTGAATCATGAGGAATATGTAACCCTTCTGCCAAAATCCATTACCACAGCAATTGGAATGGGAGTATCTGAAGAACTTGGAGGAATCGTAACGATTACGGTGGCAGTAATTATCATTACCGGAGTCTTGGGAAATATGATTGCAGAAGTGGTATGCCGTGTATTTCATATAGAAGAGCCGGTGGCAAAAGGACTGGCACTCGGTACTTCCGCCCATGCAATCGGAACCGCCCGGGCCATGGAAATGGGAGAAGTAGAAGGAGCAATGAGCAGCCTTGCCATTGCAGTAGCAGGACTTCTGACAGTAGCAGCAGCAACTGTATTTGCTAATTTTTATTGATGTATTTATGATACAATAATTTTGCAAGGGATGAAAGGAGATTCAGATGAAGGACAGAGAGTATAAGAGAGTAATGGCATTCGTAAAAGATGGAATACGGAGCGGGGAGTTTCAGGTAGGAAGCAAGCTGCCAACAGAACGTGAAATGGCAGAAACACTTGGTATGTCACGTCCATCTATCCGGGAAGCATTAAAGAGTATGGAGAATATCGGATTGATTGAAAGCCAGCAGGGCTCCGGCAATTATATTTGCTGCAACATGGAAAAAAGCCTTTCAGAAGTAATTAATATGATGCTGCTATTGCAGCAGGTAGATAAGGATGAGCTTGCAGAGGCACGCTGCCTTTTAGAATACACAATAGGTCTTCTCGCGGCTAAAAACATGGGTAAACAGGATATTGCGGAGTTAAAAGCACTGGCAGAATCTATGCAGAATGCTGACCAGCAGAGAAGTTATGAGATTGACCGGGAGTTTCATCAGAAATTAATATTAGGTTCCGGCAACCGCTTCATGATTACGATTATGCAGGTATTTTCTGAAATTTATAAGGAAAGTATCAAAAAAGGCTGGGAAAATGCAGATGCCGAGAAATTTGAAAAAATGTGGAAGCTTCATGTAGAAATTGCAGAAGCAATCGAAACGGGAGACCAGAGAAAAATCGATGCTGCCGTACAGGCACATTATGATATTATTCATAAGTAAAATGATGGTAAAAAAATGCCCGGTAGTGTTCCTTTTAGATAAGTCTGAAAAGAACCACTGCCGGGCTTTTTACGCGAGTAGCGAGAAAAATCGCATGCTTGCATGCAGATTTGGCGAGCACCGCGATAACTGCTGGAAACCTGCAAAGCGTGTTTCCCATGGTTACGCGGGTAGCTTAGCGGGCAAGTATTTCTAAGATTTCACCCACATACATGGTGTGAAGGTTGCCATCGGCATACCAGCTGCTTTCGATAGAAGAATCAATAAACTGGTCCGGAGTCATCTTTGTGGCAGATAATTTGCGGCAGATAAATACCAGATTTCCTTCGTCAATATAGGGTGTGTCCTTGCAGTAATCAAGATGCATTCGTGCATTCTCAATTTTATTTTCATCACGTCCGGAAACCGCTCCAAGATATTTTAAAGCTCCTTTATTGGACTCATCTAAAAAGGTCAGTGAAAATGTCTCACCATTATCAATAAATTCTTTGGTATAGCGTGTATCTCTTACAAAGATGTAGACAACATTTTTGCCCCAAAGGACACCAACACCGCCCCAGCTTGCAGTCATTGTATTTGCTTTTTTCTCATCACCTGCGGTGATTAACATCCATTCTTTGCCGATTTTAGTAAACGGATTCATTTCCATAAGGTCAATTGGATATGGTTGAAAAGTATGCATTATTTTTCCCTCCAGTAAATTCGTAATATGCATTTAGTATAGCATTGTATTTTTATAATTACTATGGGTTTGCGGTAAAAAGAATTCCGGAAAAGGTTTAAGTTATGAAATTTATTGATACAATTCTGCAATTCTGGAAACTGCCACATAAATTTCGGAAATACGGTACCAGGTACGGAAATCCACAATTCCGGTAACTGGAAGCCCAAAGATGGACTGGAATTTTTCTACGGCAGCTTTGGTGGCAGGACCATAAATGCCATCCACGGTAATAGTCGGAAGCGCAGGATAGTTACGTGCAATCCGGTTCAGCTGCTCCTGTAGCATCCGCACCTTATCCCCGGTAGAACCAATCTCAAGGTTGCTGCCCGGCCAGGAAGCAGGTACACCACTGATTTCATCCGCCGTGTTGATATACATACTGCTGCCGTAATAGTAGCGCAGAATCTCAATGGTGGAATATCCCTGGTCGGCTAAGTATTTCGACCCCCACTGAGTCATCCAGTTCGGGCAGCTTACCCGCTGCCCGTCACAGTACTGTGTCAGAATCGGCTGGCGGACGTTCGGACGGGAAAGGTAGCTGTTAAACATCTCATCGACGATATTGGAAATGTTGGAAAAGATGTTTCTGCCGTAGACAAATTTGTGGTCAAAGGCGGTGGAAGAAGTAATGGTAAAATCATAGCCTTTGTTCCGGTACCACTCCGTATACACCCGGTTCAGGGTAAAGGACATAATCGCTAAAATATTTGCACGGAGAGCTGCATCCGGCCAGGTAGCATAGATTTCGCTGGAGGCAACATTTTTGATGTAATCCCGGTAGCGGACATAGTAGTCGTTGGCGGAAGAATCGCTTGGCGGTCCGTCATGGACAATAACATATTCCGGGATGACAACACGGCTTAAGACAATTTCGCCGCTTTCATTCATCGGCTTGATTTCATCCTCTGGGATTTTCGGCGGAAAATTCCCATAGAGAGTGTTGGCAGTAATAACAATATTTCGTTCCGGGGGATTTTCCACGGTGGCAGTTTCCATCCGGACATTTTGGATGGAAGTTTTATCCGGCAGAACGGAGATTCCGGAAATGTTGATGGGACGGTAGCCGGACGCATTTACCTGAATGGTATATTCCGAGTAAGGCTGGAATTCAGAAGGTTCCATGCTATATTCTAAGGGGGGAGCCGGCAGTTCAACTGCTGCAGTCTGACCGGAAATGTCAGTTGATAGTTCTTCAATGATTTCAGTAGGATTTCCCGTATAGGAAAGACGGATGGAGGCATCTTTAATAGGGAAAAAGCCACGCTCTGTGGTGACATGAATCCGCAGTTGCCCCATGTCCGTGGTTTTTTGCATATAAGAAAGGTTTGACATATGGAAACCTCATGATATTTATTCCATAAAGTATATGCCGGAATGGAGAAAAACGTGTTATACTGTTGCATAATGAATGGAGAAATAACATGACAAATTATAAAATGATAGTGCAATACGATGGCAGCAGATACAGCGGATGGCAGGTGCAGGGAAATACGGAGCAGACCATTCAGGGAAAGCTGCAGTCGGTATTGGAGAAAATGACAGGAGAAGAAATAGAGATACATGGCTCCGGAAGAACGGATGCGGGCGTGCATGCCATGGGACAGGTGGCAAATTTTAAACTTCAGAGTGCATATGAACCGGAAGAGATAAAGAGGTACTGCAACCAGTATCTGCCGGAGGATATTGTGGTATTGGAGGTATCCGAAGTACCACTCCGGTTTCACAGCAGATTAAACGCAGTAAAAAAGACTTATTGCTATCGCATTTTTTTAGGAGAGAAGCCGGATGTATTCCGGAGAAAATATGTAACACCGGTGGCAGAAAACCTGAATATTAACAAAATGAAGGCAGCGGCGGAAGTGCTGATTGGAACCCACGATTTTACTTCTTTTTGCGGCAACCGTCATTTCAAAAAATCGGCAGTACGGACGATTTATGAGATTCGCTTGGAAGAGAAAAAGGATGAACTTGACATTTCTTTTACCGGAAATGGATTTTTACAGAACATGGTGCGAATCCTTACCGGAACACTGTTAGAAGTTGGAACGGGAAAGCGGGAAGTTCGTGAGATGAAAGAAATATTAGAGGGCAGAAACCGCAGTCTGGCAGGACCAATGGCAGCAGCAAAGGGACTGGTGCTCATAAATGTGGAATATGAATAGATAAGGCAGAGAAAGCTTCATGGAGAAATGGATTGAAATCAGAAAAGGCGGCAATTTCATGGAAATGGCAAAGAAATATGGAATTGACCCGCTGATTGCCCGGATTATAAGAAACCGGGATATAATAGATGAAAAAGAAATTACAGAATATTTGTATGGTGGAAAAGAGGCATTACATAATCCTCATTTATTAAAGGATGTGGATAAAGCTGCAGAAATTATTGCAGAGGGCATTGCAGGGAAAAAGGCCATGCGTATCATTGGTGATTATGATATTGATGGTGTCAATGCAACCTATATTTTGTTAGAGGGAATCCGCCGGTGCGGCGGCAATGTGGATGCTGCAATCCCGGACCGGATGAAAGATGGTTATGGAATCAATGAGCATTTAATCGAGCAGGCATTGTCCGATGGAAAAGAACTTTTGATTACCTGTGACAATGGAATTGCTGCAATCAACGAGATTAATTTTGCAAAGGAAAAAGGAATGACGGTTGTAGTAACGGACCATCATGAGATTCCTTATTGCAATACAGAACAGGGAAAGGAATTTCTATGGAGCAATGCGGATGCCATTGTAAATCCCAAGCAGGCGGATTGTCCGTATCCATGCAAAGGAATCTGCGGAGCAGTAGTGGCATGGAAGCTGGTGCAGGTGCTTTATGAGAGAATGGATATTCCGGTGGAAGAAGCGGATATTTTTATTGAAAATGCAGGCTTTGCAACGGTGGGGGATGTCATGGATTTAACCGGAGAGAACCGCATTTTGGTAAAGCTTGGGTTAAAAGCGTTAGAGCATACGAAGAATTCCGGAATGAAAGCGTTGATTGCGAAAAATAAGCTTTCCGACAAGACATTAAGTGCGTATCATATCGGTTTTGTATTGGGACCATGCATCAATGCCAGCGGCAGGCTGGATACAGCAAAACGTTCCCTGGAGCTGCTGCTTGAGCGGGATGAAGTAAAGGCTTCTGCACTGGCAGGCGAGCTGGTGGAGCTTAACGAAAGCCGGAAATATATGACACAGCAGGAGACGCAGAAGGCGTTGGAACAGATTGAAAAGGAAGGACGGGAAAAAGATAAAGTATTAGTGGTTTACCTGCCGGAATGCCATGAGAGCCTTGCCGGAATCATTGCCGGACGAATCCGGGAAGCCTATCAGAGACCGGTATTTGTACTGACCAAAGGGGAAGAAGGAGTCAAAGGCTCCGGCCGTTCCATCGAAGCCTATTCCATGTTTGATAAAATGACGGAAGTGGCGGAGCTGTTTACAAAATACGGCGGACATCCTATGGCAGCAGGACTTTCCATGCGGGAAGAAGATATTGATAAATTGCGGGAACAGCTTAACCAGAAGGCAGAACTTTCCGAAGAAGATATGGTAGAGGTGGTAAGGCTGGATGCGGTGCTTCCGATGTCCTATTTTACGGTAGATACCATCCGGCAGTTAAGGGTGCTGGAGCCTTGCGGAAAGTCCAATACCAGACCGGTGTTTGCAGACCGTAATATTAAGATTACAAGAGCCGGTATAGTGGGCGTAAACCGGAATGTGTTAAAACTTCATTTGTTGGATTCAAGGGGGAATCCGGTGGCAGGCGTCTATTTTGGAGAAGTGGAAAAATTACTTACATTTCTCAGTGAAAAGTTTGGCAGTGAAGAAGTGGATGCAGCTATGCATGGAAGAGAAAACAGCATACAGTTTGCAGCTGTTTATGAGCCGGCAGTGGACACTTACAGTGGAAGAGAAAGTGTGCAGGCAATAATACGGCGTTTTCGGTAGTCCGGCATACACAAGAAACTTTCAGAGGCGTGTTCTGTAGGTAAAACTTTAGGGACTTAAGAAAAATTTAATAGAGTATTATGTTTTTGCAGGGCACTTCGGTTGTAAAAAACGCAGAATCATTGTAAAATATAAGGGATTTATAACATACAGGGGGTATATTATATGACGAAAGAGGAAGTATTTTCTTTCCCTTCCGCAGATGGACGAACCACAGTTCATGCAGTACGATGGACTCCGGAAGATGGAAAGTATCGTGCAGTTTTACAGATAACACATGGTATGGTGGAATATATTGAGCGCTACCGGGCTTTTGCAGAATTTTTAAATGACAATGGTTTTCTGGTGGTAGGACATGACCATATCGGACACGGTGAATCCGTTGTATCTAAGGATGAATGGGGATATTTTGCAGAGCATCCCAGCGATACGGTGGTTGCCGATATGCATACACTCAGGGAGATAACACGGAAAGAGCATCCGGGTGTGCCTTATTTTATGTTAGGACACAGCATGGGTTCTTATATGCTTCGGAAATATCTGGCGATACATGGAGAGGGGCTTACCGGTGCTATAATTATGGGAACCGGCTGTATTCCGGACAATACCACAAAGCTTGCCATGTTTATTGCAAAGCTGCAGGCAGCTTTTCTGGGCTGGCACCACAGAAGTAAATTATTGCAGAAATTATCTTATGATAAATACTATCATCAGTTTGACCTGACAGGAAAAGATGCTTCCAATAGCTGGCTGACCAAGGATGAAGAAATAGTAAAAACCTATTATGCAGACCCGAAATGCACGTTTGTATTTACGGTAAATGCTTATATGGGACTGTTTGAGGCAGTTCTTTTTGACAACCAGCAGGAAAATATTGAAGCAGTTCCAAAGAGTCTTCCGTTATTCTTTGTATCGGGAGCAATGGATCCGGTGGGCGGCTGCGGCAGCGGCGTAAAGAAGGTATATAATAAATTTGATGCAGCCGGCAAAGAGGATATTACCTGGAAATTATATGACAACGACCGTCACGAAATCTTAAATGAGACAGACCGTGATGTTGTATATCATGATATTCTGGCATGGATGAATGTTCACCTTGCCTGAAAAAGGAGGAAAAAATGAAAAAACATATCAAAAAAATAATGGGAATGGGATTGGCATGTATGCTGTTTCTTGGAGTGCCATTTCAGGCATCCGCAGCAGAAGTGACAGGAACACTGTCTACAGAGACATCATCGGAAAATGGTACTGCAGCAGGCGGAGAGAACAACGGTTCCGATGCAGCAGCCAATACAGATAATGGAGCAGCAGCCGGCACTCCGGAAAGTGGAGCAGCTGCAGATAATCCGGCAGCGGCAGAAGATAAGGCAGATGACAATGTCGTGATCAAAGAAAGCGATAAACCATATCTGGCACTGGGTGCTGATCTGTCTGAGGAGCAGAAGAATACAGTATTAAGTCTGATGGGCATTGATCCTGCACAGCTTGATAATTATGATGTAGTTACAGTAAACAATTCCGAAGAACACCAGTATCTGGATGCATATATTCCATCTTCACAGATTGGAAGTAAATCCTGGTCTTCTGTAGTAATCGTAAAGAAAGATAAAGGAAATGGAATCAATATTTCCACCAAGAATATTTCATACTGTACAGTTGGTATGTATAAGAATGCACTGGTAACAGCCGGAATTGAAGATGCGGACATAATTGTTGCAGGACCACAGAATATTTCCGGAACAGCAGCTCTGGTAGGTGTGTTTAAGGCATACCAGGAGATTACCGGAAAAGAACTTCCACAGGAAAATGTAGATACTGCATTAAATGAGCTGGTTTTAACCGGACAGTTAGAGAGCAGCACTGGTGCAGAT
Organism: Roseburia sp. AF42-8; assembly: GCF_003435965.1. Classification (NCBI taxonomy): domain Bacteria; kingdom Bacillati; phylum Bacillota; class Clostridia; order Lachnospirales; family Lachnospiraceae; genus Roseburia; species Roseburia sp. AF42-8. Next base: position 10,808 of record NZ_QTVB01000010.1, on the reverse strand, counting down.
GCAGAATCCGTAGAAGGACTGGTTGCATACTTAAAACAGCAGATGGCAGAAAACAATCTTACGGATGATGCAAGTATCCGTGATGCCATTGATGAAGCAGCAGATAAATTTGATGTTGCACTGACAGAAGAGCAGAAAGAGCAGTTATTAGACCTGTTAAAGAAGATTGGCAATCTGGATCTTGATGTAGACAGCCTTGTAAATCAGGCGAAATCCATTTATGACAAGATTGAAAACCTTGGTGCAGACGGCATCTTTGATAAGATAGGAAGCTTTTTCTCCAACCTGTTTTCCTCTATTGCAGATTTCTTTAAGAATCTGTTCAATTAAATAAGACAGGACAATTTTATAAAAGAGATTTCAGACAACTACCGGTTCGCCCGGTAGTTGTTTTTTTGAAAGATCAGGTGCCAAATGGAGAAATCAAATTTTGGATATGGCAAAATTGTACAAAAACATATCTATTTGTGACTTTGGAAGCAAATTAGAAGTTCTTAATGTACCTGCCATGATACAGCAACATTCTGACATGGATGTCAGAATGAGTCCTAAAGAGCCCGGATGGCTCGTTTAGGACGGTTGCGTGATATTTCTATATTTAATCAGGTACATTTAGAACATCTTATTTGCATACAGTGGAACAAATAGATATGCTTTTGACCAATTTGCCAAATAAAATATATGAGAAGCCCATTTCCTTCCTGATCAAACAAAATAGAAAACACATGTTTGCCAAAAAAATCTCCATGTGTTATACTAGCCGCAGGGCTTCTTTTGAAGCAGTCTTTAGAAAGAAAGGATTGGAACAATGGCGAAACAGGAAACATATGATGCGAGCAGTATTTCCGTACTGGAAGGACTGGAAGCTGTCCGAAAGAGACCGGGAATGTATATTGGAAGTGTCTCAAGAAAAGGATTGAACCATTTAATATATGAAATCGTGGATAACTCGGTAGATGAGCATCTTGCCGGTGTATGTGATACCATCCGTGTTACATTAGAGGCAGATGGCTCCTGTACCGTAGAAGATAACGGACGGGGAATTCCGGTGGGAATGCATAAGAAGGGCGTATCGGCAGCCCGTGTGGTATTTTCTACTCTGCATGCCGGCGGAAAATTTGATAATGCAGCATATAAGACCAGCGGTGGTCTTCATGGAGTAGGTTCCTCTGTTGTAAATGCACTTTCTACTTATATGGATGTAGAGATAAGCAGAGATGGTTATGTGCATCATGACCGCTATGAGCGTGGCGTGCCAACGGTAGAGCTGGTAAACGGACTGCTGCCGACAATTGGAAAGACGAAAAAGACCGGAACAAAGATTAATTTCCTGCCGGATCCGGAAATCTTTGAAAAGACAAGATTTAAAGAGGATGAAGTAAAGAGCCGTCTCCATGAGACTGCATATTTAAATCCTGCTTTAACTATTATTTATGAAGATAGACGTGGGGAAGAAGTAGAACATATTGAATATCATGAGCCGGATGGAATCATTGGATTTGTAAAAGAGATGAATCAGAATAATGAATGTCTCCATGATGTCATTTATTATAAAGGAGAATCTGAGGGCATTTCTGTTGAAGTGGCATTCCAGTATACAACAGAATTCCATGAGAATGTGCTGGGCTTCTGTAATAATATTTACAATGCAGAGGGCGGAACCCATCTGACCGGTTTTAAGACAACCTTTACCCAGGTGATTAATTCCTATGCAAGAGAGCTTGGCATCTTAAAAGAAAAGGATGCAAACTTTACCGGAACAGATGTAAGAAATGGAATGACTGCCGTTATTTCTGTGAAACATCCGGACCCAAGATTTGAGGGGCAGACGAAAACCAAGCTTGATAACCAGGATGCGGCAAGAGCCACCGGAAAAGTAACCAATGATGAAATTCAGATGTACTTTGACCGTAACCTGGATACTTTAAAGGCAATTATCAGCTGTGCCGAGAAGGCTGCCAAGATTCGTAAGACAGAAGAGAAAGCCAAAACGAATCTTCTGACCAAGCAGAAATTTTCTTTTGATTCCAATGGCAAACTGGCAAACTGTGAGAGCCGTGATGCATCCAAATGCGAGATTTTCATCGTAGAGGGAGATTCTGCGGGTGGTTCTGCAAAGACTGCAAGAAACCGAATGTTCCAGGCAATTCTTCCGATTCGTGGAAAGATATTAAATGTAGAGAAAGCAAGTATTGATAAAGTATTGGCTAATGCAGAGATAAAAACTATGATTTATGCATTTGGCTGCGGATTTTCCGAAGGATATGGAAATGACTTTGATATCAGCAAGCTTCGTTATGATAAGATAATTATCATGGCAGATGCAGATGTGGATGGAGCACATATTTCAACGCTGCTTCTGACTTTGTTTTACCGGTTTATGCCGGAACTGATTTACGAAGGACATGTCTATATTGCGATGCCGCCATTATATAAGGCGATGCCAAGCAAAGGGGAAGAAGAATATCTTTATGATGATGCAGCACTGGCACGTTATCGTAAAACACATAAAGGTTCTTTTACCCTGCAGCGTTACAAAGGTCTTGGAGAGATGGATGCAAACCAGCTATGGGAGACAACCTTAAATCCGGAAACAAGAATGTTAAAACAGGTAGAAATCGAAGATGCCAGAATGGCATCGGATGTAACAGAGATGCTGATGGGAACGGATGTACCGCCGCGTCGTAAATTCATCTATGATAATGCAAAGGATGCAGAACTTGACATATAAATTTCTATGAATCCGTAAGGAATTGCTGACAGCATATTTTTATGGATGTATGGGAAATGATAGAAGCAGAAAATCAGGAAGGAATTGGATAGATTATGGAAACGAAAGAACAGATTATCCGCACCGAGTATTCGGAAGTAATGCAGAAATCTTATATCGATTATGCCATGAGCGTTATTATCGCAAGAGCATTGCCGGATGTCAGAGATGGTCTGAAGCCGGTACAGCGAAGAACACTTTATGATATGCACGAACTTGGCATCCGTTATGATAAACCTTACCGTAAATGTGCCCGTATCGTGGGAGATACCATGGGTAAATATCATCCGCACGGTGACAGCTCCATTTATGATGCACTGGTGGTAATGGCTCAGGAATTTAAGAAAGGCCTGCCACTGGTAGATGGCCATGGTAACTTTGGTTCCATCGAGGGAGATGGAGCGGCGGCGATGCGATATACCGAGGCTCGCCTGCAGAAGATTACCCAGGAAGCATACCTTGCGGATCTGGATAAAGATGTAGTAGATTTTGTGCCAAACTTTGACGAGACAGAAAAAGAACCGGAAGTACTTCCGGTAAAGGTGCCGAACCTTTTGGTAAACGGAGCAGAGGGTATTGCCGTTGGTATGGCAACCAGCATTCCACCGCATAATTTTGGCGAAGTCATTGATGGTGTCAAAGCATATATGAAGAATCCGGATATTACAACAGAAGAAATGATGAAATACATCAAGGGACCGGATTTCCCGACCGGTGGAATTGTGACCAACCAGGATGAACTGCTTTCCATTTATGAGACTGGAATCGGTAAGATTAAGGTTCGTGGAAAAGTAGAAATTGAAGCAGTAAAAGGCGGAAAAGAGCGCCTGATTATTACGGAAATTCCATACACCATGATTGGAGCCAATATTGGAAAATTCTTAAATGATGTCTACAGTCTGGTTGAGACCAAGAAGACAAATGATATTGTGGATATTTCCAATCAGTCATCCAAGGAGGGAATCCGCATTGTTATCGAACTTCGAAAAGGAGCAGATGCACAGAATCTTTGCAATCTCCTTTATAAGAAGACAAAATTAGAAGATACTTTTGGTGTCAATATGCTGGCAGTAGCAGACGGAAGACCGGAGACTCTGGGACTGGTTCCGATTATCCGCCACCATGTAAAGTTCCAGTATGAGCTTGCTACCAGAAAATATAAGACATTACTGGCAAAAGAACTGGATAAGAAAGAGATTCAGGAAGGCTTAATCCGTGCCTGCGATGTCATTGATTTAATTATTGAAATCTTAAGAGGAAGCCGTAATATCAAGGATGCGAAAAACTGTCTGATGAACGGTGTGACCGAAAATATTAAATTCAAAACGAAAGAATCCGAAAAGAAAGCTTCGAAGTTAAACTTTACAGAACGTCAGGCAACAGCAATTTTAGAGATGCGCCTCTATAAGCTGATTGGTCTGGAAGTGGAAGCATTGATGGATGAGCATAATACCACATTAAAGAATATCGCAGAATACGAAGATATTCTTACCAACCGCAGTACAATGGCGAAGGTAATTATGAAGGAATTGGATGGTCTTAAGAAAAACTATTCCAGAAAACGCCGTACCCATATCGACAATGTGGAAGCTGCCGTTTATGAAGAAAAGAAGATGGAAGAGATGGAAGTAGTCTTCTTGATGGATCGTTTTGGCTATGCGAAAACCATTGATGTGGCGGCTTATGAGCGTAATAAAGAAGCAGCAGACAGCGAGAACCGTTATGTACTTCATTGTATGAATACCGGAAAAATCTGCATCTTTACCAATACCGGACAGATGCATCTGCTGAAGGTAGTCGATTTGCCGTTTGGAAAATTCCGTGACAAGGGACAGCCGATTGATAATGTAAGTAATTATGACAGCTCTAAAGAGCAGTTGATTTATATCACAGATCTGGCAGCACTGTGTACGCAGAAGCTTTTATTTGGAACGAAGACAGCCATGTTAAAACAGGTGGATGGAAAAGAATTTGACGTAGCAAAACGTACCACAGCTGCCACGAAGCTTGCAGATGATGATGCAGTTATATTCGTAGCACCGGTAGAAGAAAATATGACTATTGTTATGCAGTCGGCAAAGGACATGTTCCTTAGGATCGCAGCAGATACGATTCCTGAGAAGAAGAAGGGGGCAATCGGAGTCTGCGGAATGAAGCTTGCAGCAGGGGATGAACTGACCAACATCTATGCACTGGGTGAGGAAGAACCGCCGGTGGTCATGGTAAAAGATAAAGAAATTGCATTGAACCGGCTTCATATTGGAAACCGTGCAACCAAAGGAGTAAAGAAATAAATTGACATATCAGCAGGCACTTGCATTTGTAGAAGAAACAAAAAAATATGGCAGTATATTAGGACTGGACAGTATCCGTGCACTGATGAAAGAACTGGGGGATGTGCAGGAAGAACTTACCATCATTCATATTGCAGGAACTAATGGAAAAGGTTCTGTGGGTGCAATGCTTCAGGCGGTGCTTTCAGAAGCAGGATTAAAAGTGGGAAGATACAGCTCGCCGGCAGTCTTTTCCTATCGGGAAATCTGGCAGATAAACGGAAAAGCAGTTTCCGAAGAAGCATACGCTGCCTTGATGGAAAAAGTAAAGACAGCCTGTCTTACACTGACAGAAAAAGGACTTCCGCATCCGACGTCCTTTGAGGTAGAGACTGCAGCAGCGTTTTTATATTTTAAAGAAGAAGCCTGTGATGTGGTGTTATTGGAAACCGGCATGGGGGGAAGAGAGGATGCAACCAATCTGATTACCCATCCCATTTGCAGTGTCATTACTTCTATCAGCATGGATCATATGCAGTTCCTGGGAAATACGTTATCAGAGATTGCATCTGCAAAGGCTGGAATCATAAAAGAGAACTGCCCGGTGGTATCTGCCTGGCAGGAAGATGCTGTGACAGAGGTTCTTGTCAAGGAGGCAGAGCGGCTTAAAGCACAGCTGTACCAGCCGAGGAAGGATGCCATAAGAAATCTTTTGTATGATATGAATGGAATGCAGTTTGATTATGTAAGAGAAGATAATTCACAGTGGAAGATAAAGCTTCCGCTGACCGGAGCCTATCAGGCAGCCAATGCAGCCTGTGCGCTTAAAGTAATAGAAGTATTGAAAGAGAAAACATTTCCGCAGCTTACCTTATCGGTGATACAAAATGGCTTTCAGAAGGTCTGCTGGAATGGGCGTTTTGAACGTGTTTTAGAGGAACCATTATGCATTCTGGATGGTGCCCATAATGAGGGCGCAGCACTGCAACTTGCAAAAACGCTGGAAAACTGTTTTACAAATCGTAAGATAACCTATATAATAGGGGTGCTTGCTGATAAGGCACATGAGAAGATTTTAAAGATAATGCGTCCTTATTCGGAAACTGTATATGCGGTAACGCCGCATAATGGCAGGGCACTTCCGGCAGAGAAGCTGGCGGAGGAAGCGAAGGCAGCAGGCTATCAAACAGTAATAACAGAACCTTTGATTGAAGATGCGGTAAGACATGCAATTGCTGAGAGCTCGAGAGAAGATGTGGTGCTGATATTTGGCTCCTTGTCATATCTTGCAGAGGCAAAGCAGGCTGTCATACAGTATCGGGAAGGACAGAAGAATGATAGATAAAGAGAAAGTGGAAGCAGGAGTACGGCTGATATTAGAAGGCATTGGCGAAGATGTGAACCGGGAGGGCTTACTTGAGACTCCGGATCGTATTGCACGGATGTATGAAGAAATCTTTGGCGGAATGGACATGGATGCCGCAGAGCCTTTAAAGAAAAGATTTCATGCCAGCAACAATGAGATGGTAGTAGAAAAGGATATTACTTTTTATTCTACCTGTGAGCATCATATGCTTCCATTTTATGGAAAAGCCCACGTTGCTTATATTCCAAATGGAGAAGTAGTCGGCATCAGCAAGCTGGCAAGAACCGTGGAAATCTATGCAAGACGGCTTCAGATTCAGGAGCAGCTTACGGCACAGGTGCAGATGCACTGATGGAGCAGTTAAAGCCGAAGGGTGTCATGGTTATGATGGAAGCAGAGCATATGTGTATGACGATGCGTGGTATTAAGAAGCCGGGCAGCAGGACGGTTACTTATGTGACCCGTGGAATCTTTAATGAGGATGAGCGTCTGGTAAATAAATTTTTCCAGATGGTGCGTTAGATATGGTGATGAAATGGAATATGTAGTAAGACTTTTGCATCAGGAGCAATACCGGGAAAACGTAAAGAAAATTGCCCGTCTGGAAGCGGACAGAATCTATTGCAGACATAATATGGAACATTTTATGGATGTGGCACGGCTGGCACAGATTCGCAATTTAAAGGAGCAGCTTGGTTTGGATGAAGAGATGATATATCTTTATGCCCTGCTTCATGATATCGGTCGTATGAAAGAATATGAACAGGGAATCTCTCATGCAGCGGCATCTGCCGAATTTGCAGGAGAGATTTTTGCGACTATAGGCTATCCGAAGGAAAAAGGAGCTATCATCTGCCAGGCAATTCTGGCTCACCGCAGGGAGACCTGCAGTGAGCTGCACGGGGAGAAATTATGGCAGACAGCATTTACACAGCTTATGAAATGGGCGGATAAGGCATCCCGTATGTGCTTTGCCTGTGAAGCAGCAGACAGCTGCAAGTGGAGTGAAGAAGAGAAAAATAAACCGGAGACCTGGTTTTAAGCTGCCAGGCATCCGCAAGAAGCTGTTGGTAGCAGGTTCTACAGACAGCATAAAAGGAGAAGAAAAATGAGAATAGGCAATCGGACATTTGACACAGCAAATCATACTTATGTAATGGGAATCTTAAATGTAACACCGGATTCTTTTTCGGATGGGGGAAGTTATAACCAGTTAGACCTTGCATTAAAGCATGTAGAAGAAATGATGGCACAGGGGGCAGATATCATCGATGTGGGTGGAGAATCCACAAGACCGGGTTATACAAAGATTTCTGATGAAGAAGAAATTGGGCGTACTGTTCCGGTGGTAGAAGCAATTGTAAGCCGTTTTGATGTGCCGGTTTCCGTAGATACCTATAAAAGTAAGGTGGCAGAGGCTAACCTTGCGGCAGGAGCACATCTTTTAAATGACATCTGGGGACTGAAAGCAGATGATAAAATGGCTGGCGTGATTGCAAAATATGATGCCGCATGCTGTCTGATGCACAACCGCAAGGAAGCAGATTATAAGAACTTTATGGAAGATATGAAAAATGATTTACGGGAAACATTACGTCTTGCAAAGGAAGCGGGGATTCGTGAAGATGGCATCATGACAGACCCGGGTGTAGGATTTGGCAAGACTTATGAGAATAATTTAGAAGCTATCCGATGCGTGGGAGAACTGAATGAACTGGGCTATCCGGTGCTGCTTGGCACATCCCGGAAGTCGGTAATCGGTCTGACGCTGGATGTTCCGGCAAAGGAACGTGATACAGCCACAGCAGTAACCAGTGCTTATGCCGTATGGGCACATTGCGGATTTGTCCGCGTACACAATGTGCGTGCCAATGCAGAGGCAATTAAGATGGCAGAAGCAATCAGGGATGGAGGATTACATGGATAAGATTATCATAGAAAATCTTGAACTATTTGCAAATCATGGAGTGTTTCCGGAGGAGACAAAGCTTGGACAGAAGTTTCTAATCAATATGGAACTTTATTTACCAACCAGAAAAGCAGGATATTCGGATGATTTGACAGAATCGGTAAATTATGGAGAAGTCAGCCATTTTGTAACAGAATTTCTGACGACACATACCTATAAGCTGATTGAAGCTGCAGCAGAGCAGACAGCACGGGCAGTGTTATTGCATTTTCCGTTGATTCAGAAATTAAAATTTTCCATACATAAACCATGGGCACCGGTGGGACTGCCTTTATCAGATGTGGCAGTGGAAATAGAACGGGGCTGGCATAAGGTATATCTTGCCTTTGGTTCCAATATGGGCGACCGGAGAAAATATATTGAAGATGCCGTTGAAGAACTGCGGAACTTAGAAGACTGTAAGGTAGGTCGTATATCCGATATTCTTGAGACAGAACCATACGGCGGCGTGGCGGAGGGCGCATTTTTCAATGGATGTCTGGAACTTCGAACCCTGTATACACCGGAAGAATTATTGGAGAAGCTTCATGCCATAGAAGCTCATGGCAACCGGGAGCGTAAGATGCGCTGGGGCTCAAGAACGATAGACCTTGATATTTTATTTTATGATGATGAAGTGATATCTACCCCGGAACTTACGATTCCGCATATTGATATGGCAAACCGCCTGTTTGTGTTAGAACCGCTGTGTGAAATCGCACCATATCTCTGGCATCCGGTGTTAAAAAAGACGGTGCTTCAGATGAAACAGGAACTGAAGGGCAGAAAAGACATTGTTTTATTTGATTTGGATGGAACCATTACCAATTCCAAGGAAGGAATAACAAAGTGTGCCCAGTATGCCCTAAAGGCATATGGTATTGACGAACCGGATGCAGATAAGCTTGAATTCTTTATCGGACCGCCACTTAAAAATACTTTTATGGAACATTATGGCATGGATGAAGAGACCGCAGTAGCGGCAGTAGCCAAGTACCGGGAACGCTATCATCCAACCGGTATCTTTGAATGCAGCCTTTTTGATGGTGTTGAGGATGCTTTGAAATCTCTCAAGCGAAAAGGCTATCGTATCGGACTGGCATCCAGCAAGCCGGAAGAATCCTGCCGGCGTATTTTGGAGCATTTCCACATCCTCTCCTATTTTGATGAAGTGGTGGGAGCCACAATGGATGGCAGAATAGACAGCAAATATGAGGTGCTGCAGGAAACGATAAAGCGTATGCATATTTATGATACCACCGAAGCAGTATTGATTGGAGATACCAGATTTGATGTGTCAGGAGCCAAAGAAGCACATATGGACTGCATCGGTATCACTTATGGATTCGGAACGAAAGAAGAGTTGCAGGAGGCTGGAGCAAACGCAATCTGTGACAGTATTGAGGAGGCGGCAGAATATATTGAAAGATTATAAGCTACTTCGCATCTGGGAAGTGATTTATCCCATCGGTATTTATTTTGTAGTAACAAATGTTGTGATGTTTGTGTTAAATCTCATGCATACAATGACCAATGAAAATTATATGATTTATCAGATTATTGCAACGGTGATAGCATTTCCCTTTATCTATGCTTTCTATCGGAAAGAAGATGGCGGGAAAATGGCAAATCTGCCACGAACCATTTTATTTGCAGCAGCCGCAGGCTTATTTGGCGTAGTGTTAAATAATCTTATCGGATATACCGGCTTAAAAGAAACATCACAGAGCTATCAGGAAGTAAGTGCTGCTTTTTACGGCAGTACTCTGGCATTAGAAATCCTTGGAACCTGTATCATAATTCCGTTCTTAGAGGAACTTCTTTACCGTGGCATCGTTTACCAGCGTTTGAAAGCGTTTTTGGGAGTGAAGGCGGCAGTTGTATTATCGGCAGTAATATTTGGAGCCATGCATTTTAATCTGGTGCAGTTCCTATATGCCACAGCGGTAGGACTCTTGCTGGCAGTCATCATGGAACAGGAAGGGCTTGGCGCAGCCATGGCAGCCCATATGGTAACGAATCTGGTATCGGTACTTCGAAGCGAGACAAAGCTGTTTCATTTCATGGATGCATCCATGACGGGAAGCGTCATATGCACCGTGGTGGAGAGCGTGCTGATTGTGGTGTTATTGGTGCTGGCTTTCCATGGCGGAAAAGAGAAGTAAAGGTAAAAATTATGTATGTGTTTAATAATATGGTAGGATCCACAGGTACTGGATATTCGTTAAAAGGAAAACGATTAGAGTTTGGCATGGGTGGTAAATGGTATAAAGCAGATTCCTTAGGGTATGAGGGTGCAGTGGAATATGCAGTATCAAAAATATTGAAACATTCAAATATTAAGGATTATGTGTCATATCAGTTAGAAATTATTAATTATAATGGAGATACTTTTAATGGTTGTGTATCCATTGATTTTTTGCAATTAGGACAGCAATTGGTTACTACAGA